>DASWOO010000374.1:0-2269 GCA_036404335.1 Kofleriaceae bacterium | reverse complement strand
AGATCAGCCCGAACATCGCCGACGCGGTCACCGCCGCGTAGCCGACCGCGTACCACGGGTGCTGATCGAGCCCGCGGGTCGCGACCCAGCTCTCGACGATGGTGAACTGGCCGTTGAGCAGCGCCGCGCCGAGCAGGCCCGCCATCAGCCGGATGCCGCGCGCCGGGGCGCTGCGCCGCGAGAACTTCGCCCGCCCCATGACGTAGCCCAGCACGCCGGCGAACGACGCGTGGGCCAGCGTCGTGACCACGGCGTGGGCCGCGCCGAGCGACAGGTAGACCTGCTGATTCTGGCTCGACATCCAGTGGAAGTTGCCCCAGGCCGCGAACCCGGTGCCGCAGGCCATCATGTAGACGATGCCGTCCATCGGCTCGTCGAACTCCCGCGACATGTAGATGGTGTAGCGAACCACCGCGTACTTGCACATCTCCTGCGCGAGCCCGACGACGAGCACCGCGTGGATCACGCGGTCGAGCGAGAACGGTGACAGCCCGGGCACCGCCAGCGCCAGGCTCGGCGCCGCGTGGCCCTGGACGAAGTCGGCGAGCGGCGCCGCGATCACCGCGCCCAGCACGCACACGCCGGCGACCAGCTGCTTGGGCTCGGGCTCGTGACGATCGAGCAGGTAGAAGAAGCCGAGCCACAGCGCCGCCGGGATCCCGGCCATCGCCGCGGCGAGCAGCGGACCGAGGTGCACCGACTCGTGGAGGCCGGCGACCAGCTCGACGAGGCCGGCGAGCAGCACGAAGCCCACCAGGCCCGCGATGAGCAGGAATTTGGTGCCGACCAGTGTCCGGGCCCGGCGGAGCGACCACCGCGGACTTTGCATCCGCCAAATTCTACGCTGTGCGCGCTTTGCGCGGGCGTTCGGCCACCCGTAGAATCGGCCCTCCGTCTCTTCCCCAGGTGTTATGGCAAAAAATCGCGGTACCGACGCCCAGTTGCTGACCATGCACGAGCTGGCGAGCTACCTGCACCTCGATGAGGCGACGGTCTCCAAGCTCGTGATGCAGGGCAAGATCCCGTCGCTCCAGGTCGACCGCCAGTGGCGGTTCAAGCCCGCCGCGATCGACGAGTGGATCGAGCAGCAGCTGGTCGGCGAGGACGAGAACTTCGAGGACGTGCCCGACGGCATGAAGCTGCCGCTCGAGGATCTCGTCCCCGACACGGCTATCATCACCAACCTGCGCGCCAAGACGCTGGTCGGCGTGATCGAGGAGCTGGCGGCGCGCGCCTATACCAACTCGTGGCTGGCCGACAAGCCGTGGTTCGTCGGCGCGGTCGTCGAGCGCGAGTCGCTGGCGTCGACCGCGATGGACGGCGGCGTGGCATTTCTCCATACCCGCGCCAAGGACAAGGGCAAGATCGCCCGGCCGTTCATCATCGTCGGCCGGTCGTGGGAGGGCATCATGTTCGGCGCGCCGGACAACGCCCCGACCTACCTGTTCTTCCTGCTCGGCCTCAAGTACGACCGGCTGCACCTGCCGATCCTCGGCCGGCTGGCGCGCGCCACCCGCAACCCGGCGACGATCGCCAAGCTGCGCGCACTGAGCTCGCCCGACCAGATCCGCGCGGTGATGCTCAAGGAAGACGCGCAGCTACGCGAGGGGCCGGCCCTGCCGCCGGTCCAGGCGGCCGAGTCGTTCAAGCCCAAGCTCGACCGCACGCTGCGGCTGCGCGCGATCCGCCGGCTGCAGTCGGCCAAGGCCGCCGAGATCGTCGCGGCCGAGAAGCGCGCGAGCGACGCCGCGCCCAAGGTCCGCAAGTCGGCCAAGGCCAAGGCGGCCGCGGCCGCCGCGGCGGCGGCCAAGCCCAAGCCGGCCAAGTAGCACCGAGTCGGCTATGCTCGGGTCATGGGGCGCACGGCGCTGTACCGCGACCCTCCGGCCCTGCGGTCGGCCACGGCCGAGGTCCAGCTCGATCGCGACGAGCTGGTCCTGAACGGCCCCGACGGCCGGCAGCGCCGCCACCTGCCCGATGGCTACGCGGCGAGCGTGCACGACGGCGTGCGGGTCGTGCGGTTCGACCTGCGCCCCGAGCGCCGGTTCGTCCGCATGCTGGTGCTCGAGCGCGACCGCGACCGGCTGGTGATCATCACGCCGCCCGAGCACGGCGCGGTCGCGCCGAGCGTGCTGCGGTTACCCGAGGCGCCGGGCGACGCGGTGGTCGTCGAGGCCGGGGCGTGGCCGGTGGTGGCCGACTGGATCATGGGCGGCGGCCGGCTCGCCGGGTGCTCGCTCGCCGAGCTGGCGCGGCTGGCCGAGCGGGC
>DASWOO010000373.1:0-5752 GCA_036404335.1 Kofleriaceae bacterium | reverse complement strand
GACCAGCTCGGCGTGCAGCTCGGGCGTCCAGATGATGTCGCCCTTGCGCTGCGCGTCGGAGCGATGCCGGCTGTACACCGAGCGCTTGACCTTGCTCTCGTCGTACGCCGGGCGCTTGGCGGCGTCCTTGAGCTCCTTCTTAAGATCGGACACCACGGCCTCGGGCGCCAGGGTGATCGCCAGGCCGCGGTCGTCGAACTGCGGCCGCCCGGCGCGCCCGGCCATCTGGTGATACTCGGCCGCGGTGATCACCCGCGCCTGCTGCTTGATGAACTTGCGCAGCGACGGAAACACGACGGTGCGCGCCGGCAGGTTGATGCCGGCGGCGATCGTCTCGGTCGAGACCACGAACTTGATCAGCCGCTCGAGCGCGAGCTGCTCGACCAGCTGCTTGTAGCGCGGCAGGATGCCGGCGTGGTGGATGCCGATGCCGTGGGTCAGGAGCGGGCGCAGCTCGCGCGCCACGCCCGACGCCAGCAGCGCCTCGTCGCACAGCTTCTCGACCCGGGCCTTCTCCTCGTCGGTGGTGAACCGCCGGCACGACTTGAGCAGGCGCGCGACCTCGAAGCACTGCTCGCGGCCGAACACGAACACGATCGCCGGCACGTCGCCGGAGAACGCCAGCTGGCGCACGGTGTCGATCAGCATCTCCTCGCGGAACTCGTGGACCAGCGGCACCTTGCGATCGCGCGAGTCGACCAGCGCCATCGGCATCCGCCGGGTCAGCTCGACCCAGTGGCAGAACTTCTCCGGATGGCCGACGGTCGCCGACAGGATCACCAGCTGGGTCCGCGGGTCGAGGCCGATGATCGACTGCTCCCAGACGTAGCCGCGCTCGGGATCGTTGAAGTAGTGGCCCTCGTCCATCACCACGGTCTCGGCGGGCGACACGTGCTTCTCGGCGACGATCCGGTTCCACAGGATCTCGGCGACCTCGACCTGGATCGGCGCCTCGCGGTTGACCTTGTAGTCGCCGGTCGCGAACCCGACGTTCTCGTCGCCGAAGTCGGCGCACAGCTCGCGGTACTTCTCCTCGGTGAGCGCGCGCAGCGGCGTGGTGTAGATCGCGCGCTGGCCGCGGCCCAGCGCGGCGAACAGCGCGGCCTTGGCCATCAGGGTCTTGCCCGTGCCGGTCGGCACGGTGACGAGCACGCTGCGGCCGGCAAAGATGTGCGAGATCGCTTGCTCCTGCACGGGGTACGGCTCGAGGCCGCGCCCCCACAGAAACTTCTCGTAAAATGCGAGCTCGAGCTCACCGTCGGTCGGCACGGCGGCACTGTAGCAGTGGCCCGCGCGTTTCTTGAGGCAACTCGCCCCCGGAAGTGTCAGTCCTATACGTATGCGGAAGCTACCGCTCGGCGTGGCGATCTCGACGGGCGTGCACGCCGTCGCGCTCGGCTGGGTCGGAGCGAGCTTGCCGCCGAAGCGCGCGGTGCCCGAGGACCGGCCGAGGACCGAGATCCAGATCGTCGACGTGGTGAAGCCGATGCAGGTGCCGGACAAGGCTCCCGACGAGGCGCCGGTCGAGGTCGCGCTGCTGGACGAGCCCCGGGTCGCGCCGGCGGCGAGCGGCGTGGCCGTGGCGCCGCGGCCCAGGCCGGCGCCCGCGCGCCCCGAGATCTCCACCGGCCGGCCGACCGGCCCCGAGACCGCGCCCGCGAGCGCGACTTCGCCGGGCGCCGGCTCGGGGTCGAGCGCCGGGTCCGGCGCCGAGCCAGCCCGCCCGGGCCTCCTGTCGATGCGCCGCGGCGACAAGCCCGACCTGCACCTGCCGGCGGGCCAGTGGGACGCGATCGACCACGTGCCGCGCGGCACCACCCCCGAGCAGGCGATCCACAGCGGCCTGCTCCACGACGCCGCCGGCGGGCTGCACAAGGCCGACCAGGGCACGTTCACTGGCCAGGTCAACGCCGACGGCACCGTCGCGCTGAGCGACGCGCGCAACCTGTCGGTCAGCGTCGCGCTGCCGTCGGCGCACGACCTCGGCAACGGCCTGTCCGCCTGGTACAACGGCGACAAGACCGGCGGTGCCGGCGAGGGCGGCAGCGCGCCGCTCGCCAAGCACTTCCAGGCGTCGTCGGGCGCGACCACCAACCTGGGCGACCGCACCCAGCCCAACGCCAACGATCAGAAGCCGACGATCATCGTGCCGGTCATCGGCGGTCACTTCGACACCACCGACTGGCTGATGCGCCGCCACGGCATGGATCCGTACGCCAGCAAGAAGCTCAAGTTCCTCGACTCGACCCGCGACGAGCGCGCCCAGATCGGCGGCCGCTACCGCGACCAGCAGCTCGGCCAGTCCGGTCGGCTGATGGCGCAGAGCCTCGAGGAGCTGCGCCGGTCCGGCGCGACGCTCGCCGAGCGCAAGCAGGCGCTGTTCGAGCTGTGGGACGACTGCGTCGAGACCGGCGAGGCCCGCGCGGTCCAGGGCGCCAGCGACGCGCGCCGGCTGGTCGTCTCGTTCATTCGCCTCCACCTGCCCGCCGGCGGACCCGACGCGTACACGCCCGCCGAGCTGGCCGCGCTCGCCCGCCGCAAGCATTCGAAGGCCGAGTTCGCGCCGTACGAGCCGTAGCCGCGCGCGCGGTCCGGCGAGGTGCTATCAACGGGCATGGCCTTCGATGGCCCGCTCCTCGGCGGACGGTATCGGCTCGGCCCGCGGCTCGGCAAGGGCTCGCAGGGCGAGATCTTCGTCGCGCGCGACGAGAAGGCCAGGTCCGGCGACGAGCCGCTGGTCGTCGTCAAGCGGCTGACCCCGCGCGGCACGTGGAAGTCGTTCGAGCTGTTCGAGCGCGAGGCCAAGGTCCTGTCCCAGCTGCGCCACCCCGGCGTGCCGCGCCACATCGCGACCATCGAGGAGCCGTCGGGCACGTTCAACCTGGTCATGCAGCGCGTGCCCGGCGACAACCTGCGCGATCTGTCCGCGCGCCGCCGGCTGTCGCAGTTCGAGCTGCGCGACATCCTGATCCGCTGCCTCGAGATCCTCGACTACCTGCACACCCGGTCGCCGCCGGTCGTCCACCGCGACCTCAAGCCGTCGAACCTGATGCGCACGCCCGACGGCAAGATCGCGCTGGTCGACTTCGGCGGCGTGCTCGACGCCGCGCGCGACCACGGCGGCTCGACGATCGTCGGCACGTACGGCTACATGGCGCCCGAGCAGCTGCACGGCCAGGTCACGCCCGCGGCCGACATCTACAGCCTCGGCGCCACGATCGTCGCGCTCGCCGGCGGGATCGAGCCCGAGGACGTCGCGCGCAAGGGCCTGCGCATGGACCTCGTCCGCCACCTGCCCTCGCTCGATCCGGGGCTGCGCGCGGCGCTGACCGCGATGACCGATCCCGATCCCGACAAGCGGCCGCAGCGGGCCCGCGACGTCGTCGCGCTGCTCGCCAAGTCCAAGCCGCCGCGCGAGGACAAACCGCGCGACGACAGGCCGCGCGACGACAGGTCGCGTGACGATCGCGCGCTCGCCCGGCGCCCCGACGACCAGGCCCTGGCCCCGCGCCACCTGTTCTCCGACGTCGCCGAGCCGCTCGGCACCCTGCTGCGGCTCACCGTGCTGGCGTTCGGCGCCGGCGGCTGGGTCGGCATGGCCGGGATCCGGCTGTCGCTGTTCATCCTGACCTACACGTTCGGCGCCGTCGCGTTCCCGGTGCGCAAGCGCGTCGTCCACGTCGGCCATGAGATCGACGACATGCTCGCCGAGGGCCAGGGCGGCTTCACCGACATGATGCGCACCGCGATGGCGCGCAAGCCTGGCCGCTAGCGTCCGCTGCCGTCTGCCACGCGCGGCGATTCATCGAGGGTTCACGTTCCGCGTGGCAACGTGCCGGCATGCGAATGCGCTGCGCGATCCTCTGGCTGGCTGCGTGCGGTGGCCCGGCGACCGCGCCCCGCGCGCCCGCTCCGCTCGAGCCGTTCACCACGGCGGTGATCGCCCTGCCCGGCGGCGGCCCCGACGGCGTCGCGATGGATTACCTAGCGTTCGATCCGCGGACCCACGCGGTGTGGGTCCCGGCCGGCAACACCGGCGCGGTCGACGTCGTCGACGTCGCGACCGGCAAGGTCTCGCAGCTCGGCGGGTTCGCGACCCAGGAGCTCGAGGTCCGCGGCAAGCTGCGCCGCGTCGGGCCCAGCGCCGCCGCGATCGGCCCGCCCGGCACGGTCTACGTCGGCAGCCGCGGCGACCGGTCGATCTGCGCGATCGACGAGGTCGCGCTGACCCGGCGGACCTGCGCCACGCTCGACGCCATGCCCGACGGGATCGCCTACGTCGCCCGGACGCAGGAGGTCTGGGTCACCACGCCGCGCGACCGGTCGATCCGGATCCTCGACGCCACCAGCCTGGCGCAAAAGGCCCGGCTCGCGTTCGACGGCGCGCCCGAGGGCTTCGCCGCCGACAACACCCGCGGCCGGTTCTACACCAACCTCGAGGACAAGGATCAGACACTCGCGATCGACCTGGCGAGCCGCGCCACCGTCGCGACCTGGGCCCCGCGCTGCGGCGAGGACGGCCCGCACGGCCTGCGCCTGGCCGAGGCCGAGGGCTTCCTGCTCGTCGCGTGCGACGACCGGATCACGACGTTCGACGTCGCGCACGGCACCCCGCTCGGCGCGGTCGACACCGGCAAGGGCGTCGACGACTTCGACTACGATCCCGCGAGCCACCGGGTCTACGCCGGCGGCGCCGAGGCCGGCAGCCTGACGATCGCCTCGCTCGCCCCGACCGGCGCGCTGACCCGGCTCGCCACGATTCCGACCCGGCCCGGCGCGCGCAACGGCGTCGTCACCGCCACGGGCCAGGTCTACCTCGCCCACGCCCGGGGCTCCGAGCTCGTCGTGATCACGCCCGCGTCGCCCGCTGCGCGATGACCCGCCCGCTCGCGATCATCGCGGCGGTCCTGCTCGCCGCACCGCCAAGTATATCTGCAGAATCAGGCGAGCCCGGGTCACCCGCGCCCGCGTCACCCGTGCTCCGCACGCCGCACCTCGCGCTGCACCTCGCCGGCATCGGCCTGGCGATCGGCGCCTACGCGCTCAGCGAGACCGTCGCCAAGGACGCGCTCGCCCCCGACGCGTGCCGCTGGTGCACCCCGCCCGGCCTCGACGCCGCCGTTCGCCGCCACCTCCTCTGGCATGACCCCGCCGCCGCCGGCACCCTGTCGAACCTCACCGGCTACGCCCTGTCGCCGCTCGCCGCGCTCGGCCTGCTGTTCGTCGCCGGCAGCGCCGCGCCCGACCGCTGGCAGCGCTTCGCCGACGACACCCTCGCCGTCGCCGAGGCCGCCGCGTACACCCAGCTCGCGGTCCAGGCGATCAAATTCTCCGCCGGCCGCCAGCGCCCGTTCGTGCATGTCGCGCCGCTCGGTCGCGCGCCCGATACCGACGACAACCTGTCGTTCCCATCCGGCCACAGCGCGCTCGCGTTTTCGCTCGCCACGGCCGCCGGCAGCGTCGCCCAGCGCCGCCACGCCGCGCTCGCCCCGGCGATCTGGGCGATCGGCCTGGGCCTCGCCGCCACGACCGCCTACCTGCGCATCGCCGCCGACAAGCACTACGTCACCGACGTCCTCGCCGGCAGCGCGCTGGGCACCGCCGGCGGCCTGTTCCTTCCCCGCCTCACCGGCTCGCTGCCCGCCGACCTGATCATCGCGCCCGCGCCCTCCGGCGTCGCCATCCTCGGCAGCTTCTGACGAGCGATGCTGCGTCGACCGAGAAATGCTAGGTTTCCTCCGTGGCTGTCCTG
>DASWOO010000372.1:0-2594 GCA_036404335.1 Kofleriaceae bacterium | reverse complement strand
GATGACCTCGGTCGCGCTGGCGCCGGCGTGCGGCGGCGAGCCGGCGAGCAGCTGGTAGAGGATCGCGCCGAGCGCGTAGACGTCGCCGCGCGGATCGAGCTCCTCGCCGCGCGCTTGCTCGGGCGCCATGAACCCCGGCGTGCCGAACACCGAGCCGATCTGCGTGCGCAGGCTGTCGCTGGCCTGGGCGAGCAGCTGGCCGGGCTGGTCGTCGTCCTCGCCGATCACCTTGGCCAGGCCCCAGTCGATCACGACGGTCTCGCCGAGGTCGCCGACCAGGATGTTGGCAGGCTTGAGGTCGCGGTGGATCACGCCGCGGCGGTGGGCGTGGGCGACGGCGTCGACTGCCGCGAGCAGCGCGGGCAGCATGGTCAGGCGCTCGGCGAGCTCGCTGGCCCCGGCCATCAGCTGATCGAACGGCCGGCCCGAGACCCGGCGCATGACGTAGAACGGCCGGCCATCGGGCATCGTGCCGGCGTCGTACAGCGGCACGATCGATGGGTGCTCGAGCCGCGCGGTCAGCTGGACCTCGCGGACGAACCGCCTGGCGATGCTCGGCCCGCCGCGCGGCAGCACCTCCTTGAGCGCGACGGTGCGGCCGAGCTGCAGGTCGAACGCCTCGACGACGCGGCCCATGCCGCCGCGGCCGAGCTCGGCGCCGTAGCGGTAGCGATCGCCCGACGCCAGCTGGGTCACCGCGGTCGGGATGCTCGTCGGGATCGGCTCGCGGGTCGCCGATCCCGGCAGCGCCGGCGCGCGGGACTCGGCGATCGTCTCGCCGCCCGGTTCGGCCTGGATCGTGTCCTCCAGGGCGTTGGGCGCCCGGTTGGCTTTCGTCGGCACCTCCCCCACCTTGGACGTCAGCTCAGTCCAGGTCCCAGTCGACGTCCGAGATGCTCGAGTCGTTGCGAATGTTGACGGCGCGGGTGCGCTCGTCGTTGCCTTGCGCGCGGGCGCGCTCCAGCGCGGACAGGCCGTCGTAGCTCGACAGCCGCGTCGCCTCGTCGCCGTGATCCTCGAAGCCGGTGAAGCCGTGCGGGTCGGTGGCGGGCGCGTTGGCGAGGAACTTGTGGTGGAGGTCGTCGCTCGGCCGGGTCATCTCGTCGTTCTCGAAGCCGCTCGCGCTGGGGGCGAGCGCGTTGGTGTCGATCGAGATCCGGGTCTCCTCGTCGGGCCGCGCCGAATGCACGCCCGGCTTGGGCAACGCCGGCTTGGGCGACGTGGCGCTGGCGCGGGCCGGCTGCGGCGCCGGATCCTGGCGCTTGGCCGGCGGCGCGTTGCGCAGCGCGGACAGCAGCTGGTCATCGACCTGGCGGGTCGGCTCGTCGCCGAACGGCGCGGGCACCGGGCGGCGCGACTGGCTCGACGGCGGCGGCGCAGCGACCGCGGCCATCGCCCGCGACCGGCCGCGCGGCGGCAGCACCGGCTGCTCGCCGGTCGGCGGCAGCGTCATCGGCGCGTTCAGGTGCTCGGGCGTAGGGCCGAGTGGCAGGTGCTGCCGCGTTGACGGCGGCGGCGGCGCGGGCGGCATCGCCTGCTGCGGCGAGAGCGGCGGCGGATGCGACGGCTTGGGGTGGCGCGCGCGCTGGTTGGTCCGCGCGGCCTGGGCCTGGGCGATGCCGACGACGACCGCCGGCCTGGCCGGCACGTCGGGGCGCAGCGAGGTCACGGGCGGGCCGATCGGCGGCGCCTCGTCGAAGTCGAAGTCGAACGCCGGAGGCGCGGGCGGAGCCGCGGCCGGCGCGCCGCCGATGTACAGGTCCTCGTCCTCGTCGGCCAGGCGGCCGCCCTCGTCGCGCAGCATGCGCAGGATGCGGGTCCGCTCGCCGGCCGACAGCGCGTCGCGGCGGCCGTGGCCGCTGTGGCTGCGGTCGCTCGTCTTGCCGCGCTTGGCGAACTCGGACAGCGGCACCGGGCCGTCGAGCTTCTTACTGCGGCCGGGCTTGCTATCGGCGCGCAGCGGGGCGATGCCCGGCGACGTGTTGCCCGAGGACTCCATCGGCACCGGCGGCGTCGGCATCGGCATCACGCCCGACAGCTGCCGGCTCGAGAAGATGCTGGTCGCCGAGCGCAGCCACTTGCGCGGGCCCGACACCGGCTCGCCCATCGGCATCGGCAGCGCGCCCGAGGCGCCGACCTGCTGCGGCGGGACCATCGGGGGCGCCAGCCGCGGATCGATGCCGATGCTGCCGCCGAGCACCTGGGCCGCGGCGCGCGCGGCGTCCTCGGGGCACTCGACCGCGCGATCGACGTAGCGGCGCACGAGGTCGTCGGTCTTGCCGAGCTGGTACTGGTGCGGCCGCTCGACGAACCGCACGCCGACCTTCTCGAGCCACGCGACCGGCGGATCGGCACCGATCAGCACGAAGCCGGCGTCGTTGGGGTACTTCTTCTGCGAGCCATCGGCGAGCGCGAGCGTGACCGAGTCGGGCTCGAAGTTGATCACCTGCGAGCCGAGCTTGGCCTTGATCTGGCCCTGCGCGGCGGCGGCCTCGACGGCCTGCTTGTTCTTGGGCGCGGCGCGGTTGAAGCCCTTGCCACGGTACGAGATCGTGACCTTGGCGCCGGCGTCGGACAGCGCGAGCGCCGCCTCG
>DASWOO010000371.1:0-3580 GCA_036404335.1 Kofleriaceae bacterium | reverse complement strand
GACGGTCGAGGTGATGAGGCCGCTCGGGTGCGCCGAGGTCGCCGGCCGGCCGGTCAGCGAGGTCGGGCGCTTGTGCAGGCCGCTCTCCTGCGAGCGCGGGCCGGCGCCGGAGTGATCGTCGAGCCGCAGCGACGCCAGGCCCATCGCCAGCCGGTCGCTCAGCGAGATCGCCTGGATCTCGAGCGAGCCGTCGCCGAGCCACGGCGCGTAGATCCAGTGCAGCGTCGGCATCCGCCGCTTGCCCCACAGGTGGATCGCGCTCGCCCGGCCGGCGATCTCGAGGCGCTGGCCGTCGATCGTGACCGCGCCGGTCGCGTCGGCGTCGTGGCGGATCGGCTGCGCGTGGGTCGGCGCCGGGAGCCACGAGGCCACGTCGTCGTGGACCTGCCGGCCGCCGGTCCACCGCACGTCCCAGGCGAGCCCGGGCACCTGGCCGAGCGCGCCGTCCGACGACAGCCAGCTGTCCTCGATCTGGATCAGCGGCGCGGTGCCGACGACCGCCTGATCGAGCGCGACCAGGCGCTTGGCGGCGCGGGTGACCGGCTGCGCGTCGGCGTCGAACCACGCGCCCCAGATCGTCGCGCGGCCCTCGCCCTTGGGCGGCACGAACAGGGTCTGGCGGATCCACAGGGCGCGGCGGCCGCCGGCGTCGTGGACCACGGCGAACCACATCTCGAGCCAGGGTCTCTGGCCCTTCCAGCGCGGGCGCTCGAGATCGCTAGGCATCGTAGGGAGATATACCATTGCCCGGCGCCCGCCGACGCAAGGTCGCGAAATTGCGGCGTCGGCCGAGATCGCACCGAGACCGGACAGGGAAAGATGGGGCGGCCGATTATGCTGTCCACCGACACCGCGAGCCGGGGCTCTCTCTTTCAGCGTGCACGTTCGAGGACACATGCTTACTGGAGCTCGCCTGGAAGTGGGGCCACGAGCAGACGCGAGGAGCCGCCTGATCGGCGAGCTCGCCGCCGCGCCGGCGCGCAAGGGCTACGGCATCGCCTACGATCTGCTCGGCAATCGCGCCGAGGCGGAAGAGGCGGTGCAGGAAGCCCTGGCGCGCGCGTGCGAGTCGATCGGCGATCTGCGAGATCCGGCCGCGGCCCCGGCCTGGTTCCTGCGCATCGTCACCACGATGTGCCTGCGGACGCTTCGCCGGCGCCGGCTCAAGCGCCGGCTGTTCGGCTGGTGGCCGGGCAAGGACGGTGAGGCCGACGCGGCGCCGGTCAGCGCCGACACCGGCACCGACGACATCGCCGAGCGCATGCACGCGACCGCGGCGATCGCGCCGCGCGACGCGCTCGAGGGCCACGAGGCGCTCGGCGCGATGATGGGGCGGCTCGAGCAGCTCTCGGCGCAGCAGCGCACCGCGCTGGTGCTGCGCTACGGACATGACTTACCGGTCGCGCAGGTTGCCGAGCTGATCGGCGTGGAGATCGCGACCGTCAAGACGCACCTGGTGCGAGGGCTCGCCCGGCTGCGCGATCTGATGGAGGAGCACCGATGAAGGGATCGATCTGTGACCGAGTGACCGAGCGGATCGCGCTCGGCGAGGATCTCGGCGAGGACGCCGGGCACGTGATGACCTGCGCGCGGTGCCAGGGGCTGGTGAGCGTGTCGCGCCAGCTCGGCGCGGCGCACCACGACGTCGATCCGGGGCTGGGGTTCACCGCGCGGATGACGGTCGGCGCGCAGCACCGGCTCGCGGTCCGGCGGCGGCGCAAGCTGACGGTCGGGCTGGTCGCCACCGTGGCGTGCAGCGCGATCGGAGTGGTGGCGGTGACCCACCTGACCCGGGACCCGCAGGTCGCGGTGCACGCGCCGCGGCCGGCGCTGAAGGATCCGACGACGGCGCCCGAGGTGCCGGACGCGCGCGCCGGCGATGACGACCTCGCGACCCTGATCGAGCTGTCCGACACCGCGCACGACGCGCGGCGCTCGGCCGGCTGGGCGGCGATCCAGCGGCCGCTCGCGCCGTATCACAAGCTGCTCCAAGGAGTGACGCCATGACCCGCGTCCGGTTGTTGTTGCTCGCCGTCGTGCCGTCGCTGGTCGCCGGCGGCCTGGGGTTCGGGGCGCGCGTCGGCCACGCCGACTCGCCGCACGTCGTCGTCGCGCAGGCCGATCCGTGGGGCCGCCAGGCGCCGCCCGCGCCGCCCGCGCCACCATCGGCACCGGCGGCGCCTGTGATGCCGAGCAGCGGCTCGGGCCACCACGGCGTGTCGGTCAAGATCCACAACGGCAAGCTCCAGCTCGACGGCGTCCGCGAGCTGGTCAGCGAGCAGCTCGAGCGCGTCGACGAGGTGATCGACACCCTCGACCTGCCGTCCGGCGAGCGCAGCCGGATCAAGGGCCGGGTCCGCGCCACCAAGGGCCGGATCCGCGCCGAGCTCGGCCGGCTCAAGACGATCGACCTCGACCAGATCGGCCCCGAGATGGAGCGGTTCGGCGACGACCTCGAGCGCGAGATGGAGGGCCTCGACAAGGACCTGTCGCAGTACGGCGACAGCGTCGGCAAGCAGTTCGAGCACTTCGGCCGCGACCTGGCCAAGAGCCTCATCGTGCAGGCCACGCCGGCGCTGCCGCCCGCCACCCCGGCTCGCGCAGCCGCGCGCGACGCGAGCGACGCCGACGACGATGACGACGACGACAAACCCGCGCCCGACCCGGCCAACGCCCAGGCCGACATGCGCGCCGCCGTCGCCGGCCTCAAGGGCGTCACCCTCGACCCCGACCAGCGCGCCAAGCTCGCCCAGCTGCGCACCGACTCCGATCGCCAGATCGCCGCCGCCAAGCGCGATCTAGACGAAATGTCGAGCCAGCTCACCAGCTCGCTCGCCGACATCTCCGCCAGCGAGGCCGACATCGCCCGCCAGATCGACGACATTTCCAAGAAGGAAGCCAGCATCCGTAAGGCCCGCATCCTCGCCTGGGTCCGCGCCCGCAGCTTGCTGAGCCCCGACCAGCGCAAGCTCGTCGAGGCCGCCTCGAAGAAGCGCCCCTGAGCCCTCGCCCTCGCTGCGGCCGGCTCGAGCGGGTGTGGGCGGAGCGCCTGTGGACGGCTCGTGACCCGGCCGCACCCGGGCTCTGGTCACAATGCCGATCGGCAATGCTCCAGTCGCGCGAGCTGGCCTCGTTGAAGGGTCGGCGTCGCCGGGCAGGTTGGAGTCGAATGAGCTACAAAGTCCGTGCGACAAGGAGCCGCCCATCTTGACGACCAGCCAGCCAGATCGTCCGCCGTTGCCGCCGTTCACGCGCGAGGGTGCCATCGACAAGATCCGTAAGGCCGAAGATGCCTGGAATACGCGGGAGCCCGAGCGTGTCGCGCTCGCGTACACCATCGATAGCCGCTGGCGAAATCGGAGCGAGATCTTCGCCGGGCGCGACGCGATCATCGCGTTCTTGACGCGCAAGTGGGCGATCGAGAATGAATACCGGTTGGTCAAGGAGCTGTGGGCCTTCGGCGACGACCGCATTGCGGTGCGCTTCGCCTACGAGTGGCACGATGCGAGCGGAGCTTGGTTTCGCGCGTACGGCAACGAGAACTGGGCATTCGATAGCCACGGGTTGATGTGCGAACGAC
>DASWOO010000370.1:0-7664 GCA_036404335.1 Kofleriaceae bacterium | reverse complement strand
GAGGTCGTCGAGCGCGCGCGGGCGCTGATGGGCACGCAGGCGGCGAAGGTCGAGGAGCTGCTCGCCAGCGTGGCCGACCAGCGGCGGCGGATCGAGGAGGAGCGGGCGGCGCTGCTCGCCGAGCTCGAGGCGGCGGAGGCCGATCGCGCGGCGATCCGCGTGCAGCGGGACCGCACGCTGGCGCGCTACGAGAAGCAGACCCGGGCCGCGCACGGCGAGGCGCTGGTCGCGCTCAAGGGCGCGCGGCGCGAGATCGACGAGGTCCGCCGCGAGGTCAAGGCGCGGCTGGCGTCGCTCGAGGTGCCGATGACGCTCGACGACGTGCGCGCGGTGACGCACAAGCTTGCCGGGGCCGGCGCCGAGGTCGCGCGCCACGAGCCGGCGCGCCAGCTGCCGCCCGGCACGCCGGCCCGCGCCGATCAGATCGTGGCCGGCGCGCCGGTGATCGTGCCGCGGCTCGGCCGCGCCGAGGTCGTCGGCCTCCTGCCCGAGGATCGCGTCGAGGTCCGGCTCGGCGCGATGCGCGCCACCGTGCCGCTGCGCGACGTCCTGCTCGACACCCACCGCAACGCCCGGCGCGCTGGCCTCGGCAAGCGCCCCGAGGCCGGGCCGTCGACCTTCCCGGGCGACGCGGCGGCGCAGGCGGCCCCGGCCGACGGCGTCACGCTGGTCAACGGCGTCCCCGCCGGCGGCCGCGCCAACGCGCGCACCCCGGACGCCACGCTCGACGTCCGCGGCAACCGCGCCGACGAGGCGATCGCCCAGGTCGACCAGTTCGTCGACGAGAGCCTGCTCGCCGGCCGCGACGCGATCTTCGTCATCCACGGCCACGGCACCGGCGCCCTGCGCACGGCGATCCGCCAGCACCTGAACAGCCACAAGTCCGTCGACAAGCACCGCCCGGGCGAGCAAGCCGAAGGCGGCGACGGCGTCACCGTCGCGTTCTTGAAGTAGAGTCGGGGCATGCCGACACCCGAGGTCATCGAGAAGGTACGACAGCTGCGCGAGGAGCTCGCGACGGCGAGGCCGGCGAGCCCGGAAGCGGAGCGGATCGCCAAGCAGATCGAGGCGGTGCTGGCCGAGCCCGAGCACGGGCCCCACTATGATGGGTTTGGCGACCGGCTGCGGGACACGGCGACCAGCGTCGAGCGCGATCACCCGAAGCTGGCGGCGGCGATGACGTCGGTGCTGAATGCGTTGAGCGCGGCCGGTCTGTAACCGCGAGGGTTCATCGTCGATTCATCTCGGGCGGGTATGCTGCGCCGGTGCGCGTGCTCGTGATTGAGGACTATCGGCCGCTGCGGGAGTCGCTCGTGCGCGGGCTGACCGACGCGGGGTACGCGGTCGACGCGACCGGCGATGGCGCGGAGGGGCTGTGGTACGCCGAGAACCACCCGTTCGACGTGATCGTGCTGGACCTGATGCTGCCCAGGCTGGACGGCCCGGGGATCCTGAAGAAGCTGCGGGCCGCGGGGAACGCGACGCACGTGCTGGTGCTGACGGCGAAGGACACGGTCGCCGACCGGGTGGCGGGGCTGGACCTGGGCGCCGACGACTATCTGGTCAAGCCGTTCGCGTTCGACGAGCTGCTCGCGCGGCTGCGCGCGATGGTCCGGCGGCGCTACGAGCGGCTCGATCCGGTGATCCGGGTGAGCGACCTCGAGGTCGACACCCGGGCGCGGCGGGTGCAGCGCGCGGGGCAGGTGGTCGCGCTGTCGGCGCGGGAGTACGCGCTGCTCGAGTACCTGGCGCATCGCGCGGGGCAGATCGTGTCGCGGACCGAGCTGTGGGACCACGCCTACGACGAGGCCGCGGAGCCGAACAGCAACGTGCTCGACGTCCACATCAGCCACTTGCGAAAGAAGATCGACGACGGCCACGGCCGCAAGCTGATCCACACGCGCCGCGGCCAGGGCTACGTGCTCGGGGACGACGCGTGAGCTCGATCCGCGGGCGGCTGACCGTGACGCTGGTCGGCGTGGTCGCGGTGGTGCTGGTCGGCCTGGCGGTCGCGCTGTACGTCGGCGTGCGCGACGCGGCGTGGCAGCAGCACGACGCGGGGCTGATCGCGCGGGCCGAGGCGCTGGCGGCGATCGCCGAGCGCGAGGGGCCGGGCTACGAGCTCGAGCTGCCGCCGATGCGCGGCGCGTTCGCCGAGGCGTGGGCGCCGGATGGCACGAGGCTGGCGCGCTCGCCGGGGCTGGTCGCGGACCTGCCGGCGGTGCCGGGCGTGTTCGCGGTGACCTTGCCGGATGGCCGCGCGGGCCGGGCGTACGGCCTGCGGTTCACGCCGCGCGACGAGCTTGGCCGGCCGCCGACCCAGCTGATGCTGGTGCTGGCGGAGGACATCGACGACGTCGAGGCGGCAGAGCGGGCGGTGCGGAGCCGGTTCCTGGGCTTCGGCGGCCTGGCGCTGGTGATCATCGGAGGCGCGACGGCCTGGTCGCTGGCGCGCGGGCTGCGGCCGCTCGCGGCGCTGAGCCGGAGCCTGGCGCGAATCGACGAGCGCAGCCTGGACGTCCGGCTTCCGGACACGGGCTACCCGGCGGAGCTGGCGGTGCCGGTGCGCACCCTGAACGAGCTGCTGGCGCGGCTCGACGCCTCGTTCGCGCGCGAGCGCCAGTTCACGGCCAACGTCAGCCACGAGCTCCGCACGCCGCTCGCGGGGCTCCGCACCTTGCTCGAGGTCACGGCACGAGCGCCGGCGCCGGCCGACCACGCCGAGGCGCTGGCGATCGTGGTCCAGATGTGCGGCATCGTCGAGAGCCTGCTGCTGCTGGCGCGGCTCGACGCCGGGCAGCTGGAGCTGTCGCGCGAGCCGGTGGCGCTGGCGGCGCTGGTCGACGAGTGCTGGAAGCCATACGCGGCGCCGGCGGCGGCGCGCGGGCTGCGCCTGCGCAAGCGGATCGACGACGGCGTGGTGGTCGAGACCGATCGCGACAAGCTGCGCGTGGTGATCGGCAATCTCCTGTCGAACGCGGTCGAGTACACCTCGGCCGGCGGCTGGATCGAGCTGGCGAGCGGCGACGGCGCGTGGCTCGACGTGATCGACAGCGGGCCGGCGATCGCGGCGGACCGGCTCGAGCGGATGTTCGAGCGGCTGTGGCGCGGCGATGACGCGCGGTCGGAGACCGGCGTGCATTGCGGGATCGGCCTGCCGCTGGCGCGGTCGCTCGCCGGGTGCCTCGGGCTGAGCCTGACGGCGACCACGCGCGACGACGGCAGCGTGCGATTCCGGGTGTCGCCGGCGCGGTGACGCCCGGCCTTCATCGTGGCTTCAGGTAGCGCGGTGCACGCTGCCCGCGATGAAGCTGGTCGCGCTCGCGCTCGCGGTGATCGGCGGGGTCGCGCGCGCCGACGACGCGGTGACCCTGCCCCAGGCGCTGGCCGCGGCCGGACGCGCGCCGGCGGTGCAGGTCGCGGTGCACGAGCTCGCGGCGGCGGAGGCCACGGCCGGGGCAGCGTCGGCGTGGCCCAACCCGGCGGTGCACCTCGCGACCGACCGGCTGACCGCGCGGCTGGTCGCCGGCGTGAGCGTGCCGCTGCCGGTGTTCGGCACCGTCGGCGCGGCGCGGCGGGCGGCCGGCGCCGAGGCCGAGGTCGTGCGGGCCGAGATGGCGCTGGCGCGGCGCGAGGTCGTGCATCGCGCGGCCGTGGCCTGGATCGAGCTGGCGCGGGCGCACGACGACCGGGAGGCGCAGCAGGTCGCGGCGCGCCAGGCGGCCGAGCTCGAGACCATCGCGCGCGGCCGGCGCGACGCCGGCACGGCCGCCGAGGTCGACGTCATGCTGGCGGGCGCGGCCCGGGCCAAGGCGGTGGCCGCGGCGGCGGCCGCCGAGCGCCTCGAGCAGGCCGCCTCGGCCGAGCTCGCCGGCCTGCTCGGCTGGGATCCGCGGCGCGCGCTGCGGGCCGACGGCGCGGCGAGTGCCGGCGTGGGCGAGCCGGGGCTGCAGGGCCGGCTCGTGCAGCACCCCGAGCAGGCCGCGGCGGCGCGGCGGATCGCGGCGGCGGAGGCGGTGATCGACGAGGTCCACGCGCAGCGCTGGCCGGCGGTCGCGCTCGAGGCCGAGCTCGACTACGACGACCCGACGATCGGCGGGGCGACGGCGTGGGCGCGCAGCGACGCGCGGGTCGGCGTGGCGCTCGAGCTGCCGGTGTTCGCGCGGCTGGGCGATCGGGCGCGCGCGGCGGAGGCGACGCGGGACGCGCAGCGCGCGAAGCTGGTGGCGCTCGACGCCGAGCTGGCCGGCCGGCTCGCCGCGGCGTACCAGCGCTGGCGGGCGGCGGCGGATCAGCTGGCCGCGACCGAGCGCGAGGTGCTGCCGGCGAGCGAGCGCGCGGCGGAGCTCTCGATGCAGGCGTATCGCGAGGGCGCGCGCGACCTGGCGACCGCGCTGGTCGCCGAGCGCGAGCTCGCGGCCGCGCGGGCCGAGCGCAACGGGCTGCGCGCGACGGCGGCGCTGGCCTCCGTCGAGCTCGCGCTGGCGAGCGGCCAGGAGCCCGATGCGCGGTGACCGCTGGTCGATCATCGCCCAGCTGGCGCTCGCGCTGATCGCGGCCGGCTGCCGCCACGCCGAGCCGGACGCGGCCGACGACGACAAGCCGGCGGCGGCGGCGGTGACCTGCCAGGTGATCGCGGCGTCGACGATCGACGAGGTCGTCGAGGTCGCCGGGGTGATCGCGCCGCCGGCCCGGCTCGACGCGATCGTCAGCTCGCCGGTCGCGGGCCGGGTCGCGCGGGTCGAGGTCGAGGACGGCGACCCGGTCGCGGCCGGCGCGCTGCTCGCGGTGATCGAGGACCCGGCGCTGCCGGCGGGCTCGCTCGAGGCCCGGGCCGCCGTCGACAGCGCGAGCGCGCAGCAGCTCGCCGCCGATCAGGACGTCGCGCGCCAGGAGCGGCTGACCGCGACCGGGATCGGCGCGCGCAAGGATCTCGAGGACGCGCGGGCCCGGCAGGCCGCGGCGGTCGCCGAGCTGGCCGCCGCGAAGGCGCGCGCGGGGCTGGCCGGGGCGCAGCTGGCGCGCCGCGAGATCCGCGCGCCGCGCGCCGGGGTCGTGCTGCACGTGCTGCGCAAGCTGGGCGAGAGCGTCGACGGGACGGGCGCGACGGCGATCGCTGAAATCGCCGATATTCGCAGCCTCGAGCTCCACGCCCAGGCGCCGCCGGGCACGCTGCGGCCGCTGCGCGCCGGGATGGCGGCGGTGATCCACGTCGCCGGCAGCGACGCGCCGATCGCCGGCCGCGTGGTGCGCCTCGCCCCGGCGGTCGATCCGACGACCCTGCTCGGCGGCGTGCGCGTCGCCCTGGCCGGCAGCGACGGCGTGCAGGTCGGCGTCGCGGCGACGGCGCAGATCACGATCGGCCAGCGCGCCGGGCTGCAGGTCCCGGCCGCGGCGCTGCGGCGCTCGCTGGTCGGCGAGGACGAGGTCGTGGTGTGCGACGGCGGCACCGCGCATGTCCGCCCGGTCACGGTCGGCGCGCGCGGCGAGCACGGCGTGGCGATCACCGACGGGCTGAAACCCGGCGAGCGCGTCGTGATCGATCACGTGCTCGGCCTGCAGGACGACCAGCCGCTGGTGGCGCCGTGACCTGGCTGCGCGCGCACCCGAGCCTGGTGTGGATCGCCGTGCTCGGCCTGGCGATCTACGGCGCGGTCTCGATCGTCCAGCTGCCGAGCGGCATCTACCCCGAGATGCAGTTCCCGCGCATCGTCGTCGTCGCCCGGTCGGGCGCGCTGTCGCCCGGGCTGGTCGAGGCCCAGGTGACGCGGCCGCTCGAGCAGGCGCTGGCGATCGTGCCCGGCGTGCGCACGATCCGGGCGCGCACGATCCGCGGCGCGGCCGAGCTGTCGCTGGTGCTCACCGATCGCGCCGATCCGCTGACCACGCAGTACGCGTGCCAGGCCGCGGTCGATCACGTCGAGCTACCCGCGGGCACGACCCTGGTGGTCCAGCGCGTGCTGCCGACCGCCGTCCCGGTGATCACGTTCAATCTCACCGGCCACGAGCCCGCCGATCTGCGCCGGCTGCGCGAGGTCGCCGAGCGCATCATCCGGCCGGCGCTGGTCCGGGTCGCCGGGGTCGGCGGCGTCGAGGTGTCCGGCGGCCGGGTCCGCCAGATCCAGCTGGTGATCCAGCCGGCGGCGCTGGCCGCGCTGCACCTGACGCCGTCCCAGCTGGCGCAGAAGCTCGAGGCGCAGGACCGGGTCATCGCCGCCGGCCGCGTGCTCGACGAGCACCAGGCGCTGCCCGTGGTGCTCGACGCCCAGGCCACCGACCTCGACCAGCTGCGCGCGCTGCCGATCGCGACCGGGCCGGCCGGGCCGGTCCCGCTGGCCTACGTCGCCGAGGTTCGCGACGGTCACGACGACCCCGACGTGATCGTCGCCGGCGCGCGCGGCGAGCTGGTCGCGATCGCGGTCGCGCGGCTGCCGGGCGCCAGCACGCCGGCGGTCGTCGACGGGGTCCGGGCCGCGCTCGCCGGGCTGCGGGCGAGCCACGCGCTGCCGCCCGAGCTCGCGCTGGTGCCGGTCTACGACCAGGCCGAGCTGGTCGACGACGCGATGGCCAGCGTGCGCGACGCCATCATCGCCGGCATCGCGCTCGCGCTGATCGTCATCGCGCTCGCGCTGCGCGACTGGCGCGCCGGCCTGGTCGCGGCCGTGCCGGTGCCGCTGACCCTGCTCGCGACGTTCGCGGTGATGCGCTGGCTCGGCGTCACGCTCAATCTGATGTCGCTCGGTGGGCTGGCGGTGTCGATCGGCCTGGTCGTCGACGACGCGATCGTCGTCACCGAGGGCATCGTCCGCCGGCTCGAGGACGGCCATCCGGTCGCCGCCGCGGTCGCGCTCGGCACCGGCGACATGTTCGCCGCGGTGATCGGCACGACGGCGACCACGGTCGTGGTGTTCGCGCCGCTGGCGCTGCTGAGCGGCGTGACCGGCAGCTTCCTCGGTGCGCTCGCGCTCACCCTGGCGATCGCCGTGGTTCTGTCGATGGTGATCGCGCTGAGCGTGATCCCGCTGATCGCGATCCGGCTCGTGCCGCGCGCCCGCGCGGATCGCGCCTCGCCGCGGACCGATCGCGCGATCCGCTGGCTGATCCGCCACCCGATCGTCGCGCCGATCGTGATCGTCGGGCTCGCCGCGATCGGCGGCGTGGCGTGGCGGGGCCTGGGCACCGGCTTCCTGCCGCGCATGGACGAGGGCGCGTTCGTCATCGACTACTTCTTGCCGGCCGGCACGTCGCTCGAGGACACCGCGCGGATCGCCACCGCGATCGACGCCGTGGTCGCCCACACCCCCGAGGTCCAGGCGTTCACCCGCCGCACCGGCAGCGAGCTCGGCCCCGCCGCCGCGACGATGCAGAGCCGCGGCGACCTCATGGTCCGGCTCGTGCCGCGCGATCACCGCGACGCGATCGCCGAGGTGATCGGCCGGGTCCGCGATCAGCTGCGCCGCCGGGTCCCCGAGGCGCGGTTCGAGTACGTCCAGGTCCTGCAGGACGTGCTCAACGACCTGGTCGGCGATCCGGCGCCGATCGAGCTCGTGGTCTTCGGCGACGACCCGCGCGCGCTCGACGCCTACGCCGAGGCCGCCGGCGCGCGGCTCGCCAAGCTGCCGGCGCTGGTCGACGTGTTCGACGGCCGCGAGGGCCTGGCGCCG
>DASWOO010000369.1:0-3928 GCA_036404335.1 Kofleriaceae bacterium | reverse complement strand
ATCGTGCTGCTGCTGCCGCACGGCTACGAGGGCCAGGGCCCCGAGCACTCGAGCGCCCGGCTCGAGCGGTATCTCCAGAGCTGCGCCGAGCACAACATCCAGGTCGCGCAGCCGACGACGCCGGCGCAGATGTTCCACCTGCTGCGCGGCCAGGTGCTGCGGCGGCTGCGCAAGCCGCTGATCGTGATGACGCCCAAGAGCCTGCTGCGCCTGCCGGCCGCGTCGTCGCCGCTCGACGAGCTGGCGAACGGCAAGTTCCACCGGGTGCTGCACGACGAGGTGTGCGAGGCCGACAAGGTGACGCGCGTGCTGTTCTGCAGCGGCAAGATCTATTACGAGCTCGCCGAGGAGCGGACGCGGCGCAACGACACCCAGACGGCGATCGTGCGCATCGAGAAGCTGTACCCGTGGTGGCCGCACCTGGTGGCCGCGGCGTCGCTCGACAAGTACCCCAAGCTCACGGAGCTGTTCTGGGTGCAGGACGAGCCGAGCAACATGGGCGCGGGGCAGTTCGTGACCCCGCGGCTGCAGCAGCTGGTCGAGGGCAAGGCGATCAAGTACGACTGCATCTCGCGCGCCGAGAGCGCCAGCCCGGCGACCGGCTCGCACAAGGCGCACGTCATGGAGGAGAAGGAAATTCTCGCGAAGGCCTTCAACCGGTAGGGCTGAACCGCGATCGCGGTTGATCTGCCGATCGCGACGACGATCGTGTTGCGCGCGCGGTCGCGCGGTGGCGGTTGAGCGAGTAGGATTCGCGCATGGCTGATCTGGTCGTGCCCCTGCTGGGCGAATCCATCACCGAGGCGGTCGTCGCGACGTGGCTCAAGAAGCCGGGCGACGCGGTCGCCGCCGACGAGCCGGTCGCCGAGCTCGAGACCGACAAGATCACGGTGCAGCTGCTGTCGCCGTCGGCGGGCGTGCTCGCCGAGCAGCGGGCGCAGGTCGGCGCGTCGGTGAAGGTCGGCGAGGTGGTCGGCACGGTCGACGCGAATGGCAAGGCGGCCGCGGCGCCGGCGAAGCAGGCGCCGGCCAAGCCGGACGGGGCCAAGCCGGACGTGGCCAAGCCGGACGGGGCCAAGCCGGCGGCGCCGGCGAAGCAGGCGCCTCAGCCGGCCGCCGCGAAGCAGGAGCTGCAGCCGAGCGCGAACGGCGGGCCGGGCAGCAACGGCGAGGCGATCGACAAGGCGGCGCTGCTGCGGCTGACGCCGTCGCAGCGCGTGCAGGCGCGCGAGGTCGGGACGATCCCGCAGCCGCGCGAGACCGGCGGCGCTGCGGCGCCGGCGAGCCCGAGCGCGGATGACCGGCTCGCGCAGGTCGACCCGCGCGACGAGGTCGTGGCGATGTCGCCGTTGCGCAAGCGGGTCGCCGAGCGCCTGGTCCAGGCGCAGCACGAGTCAGCGTCGCTGACGACGTTCAACGAGGTCGACATGACCGCGGTGATGGAGCTGCGCTCGAAGTACAAGGACAGCTTCGAGAAGACGCACGGCGCCAAGCTCGGCTTCATGTCGTTCTTCGTCAAGGCGTGCGTCGCCGCGTGCAAGCTGTTCCCCGGCGTCAACGCCGAGGTCGTCGGCAGCCACATCGTCTACAAGAAGCACTACGACTTCGGCATCGCGGTGTCGGCGCCCAAGGGCCTCGTCGTGCCGGTGCTGCGCGACTGCGACAGCCTGAGCTTCGCCGGCGTCGAGAAGGGCATCCTGGCGCTCGCGGACAAGGCGCGCAGCGGTAAGCTGTCGCTCGCCGAGCTCGGCGGCGGCACGTTCAGCATCACCAACGGCGGCATCTACGGCTCGATGATGTCGACGCCGCTGCTCAACTACCCGCAGACCGGCATCCTCGGCATGCACAACATCGTCAAGCGCGCGGTCGTGATCGGCGACGAGATCAAGATCCGGCCGATGATGTACGTCGCGCTCAGCTACGACCACCGCGTGGTCGACGGCCGCGAGGCGGTGTCGTTCCTCGTGGCGGTCAAGGACCGGCTCGAGGCGCCGGACCGCATGATGCTCGAGGCGTAGCCCCCGGCCAGCCGAGCTCAGCGGAGCGGGCGGACGACGATCGCCGCGCCGGCCATCGGATCGGCGGGGGCGGCGAGCGCCGCGCCATCGAGCACGGCCGAGGCGGTGTACGCGACGCCGGCCGCGAACCCGCCGGGCAGGGCGGCGAGGGCGGTCAGCTCCTCGCGGCCGTCGCCGGTCAGCGGCCAGGCCCTGGCGATCGCGCCGTGGGCGCCGTCGAGCTCGACGAGGAACGCGTCGTCGCCGCCGCCGGCCGTGAACGTCCGGGGGCCGAGCGACAGCCGGCCGGAGAAGAACCCGCCGGCGATGACGTGATCGCCCGCGGCCGCGATCGCGCGCAGGCCGTCGAAGTCGTCGCCGCCGAGCAGGACCGCGGTGCCGCCGCCGCCGTCGGGCAGCCACCACGCGACCATGCCGTCGGCGGGGCCGCGCGCGACGAGGTCCATGCCGACGACATGCACGGTGTCGCGCACCGTGGCCGCGACGGCGATGCGGTTTCGGGCGTCGATCGCGACGCCGGCCACCGACTCGTCCTCCTGGCCGCCGAAGCTCTGGGCCCACCTGGGCGCGCCGGCCGGGTCGAGCACGGCGACGAAGCCATCGCCGAACGCCGAGCGCTCGTTGGCCGGCGTGAGCGGCAGGCCGAGCACGTCGGCGCCGGGCGCGAACGTACCGGCGAGGGCGATCAGGCTGCCGTCGTGCGAGGCCGCGACGCCTTGCACTGCGTCGGCGCCGGGCCCGCCGACGCGAACCAGCCACGCGACCTGACCCGCGGCGGTGATCCGGGCGACGAAGCCGTCGGTCTTGCCCGCGCTCGACACGACCCGCTTGTCGACGCGCAAGGTGCCCGAGAACGTCCCGCCGACGATCGCGCCATCGGCCGTCGCGGCGATCGCCGTGATCACCGCCCAATCCGTCGCGTCGACCGCCAGGGTCCACCTCGGCGCGCCGGTCGCGCCATCGAGCGCGGTGACGGCGCTCCCGGGCTCGCCCCGCAGGTCGAGCTTGCCCAGGCCGCCGTGGCCCAGCACCGTCGCGAACACCAGCCCGGCGCCCGTCCCGATCGGCCCGCCGCGGCCCTCGAGCTCGGCCCGCCACACCACCTGGGTCCCGCGCCGCGCCTCGACCGCCGTCTTCACCGCCGCCGGCTCCGCACTAGCCGCACCAGCCGCACCAGCCGGCGAGGGCGCGCCCCCGGTCAACGACGCGAACACCTGCGCGCCATCCCCGGCGACCCCGACCAGGCTCCAGCCCGGACGGCCCACCTCGATCGTCTGCGCAGCCACAGGCGGCTCATTGCCAGCACCGCGCGGCGCAGGGCACCCGGCGAGCACGCCAACCAACGGCGCGCTCCAGCACAGGGCCCGAGCAAACGAACAAATCATGACTGAGCTCGCTGGTGCCGTAAAACGGAGCGAGGACCACCGCGGGCGAGGCAGAGCGAGAACCGGACCGGAACGGCCTGGTGGCCGTGAGGACCGGAAGCGCAGCGACAACGACGCCCCCGGTGGCCGCAGCCCGTTTTACACTTTTTCGCCGCGGGCGCGCAGCTCGGCAATGACGGCCGGCAGGCCGAGCTTGTCGATGCGGCGCATCCCGCGCGCCGAGACGCGCAGCGTGATCCAGCGGCGCTCGTCCTCGAGCCAGAACCGCTTGACCTGAAGGTTGATCTCGAACCGGCGCTTGGTGTGGCGATTTGAGTGCGAGACGTTCGAGCCGACCAGCGGCCGCTTACCCGTGACCTGACATACGCGCGACATGGTCAGCTCCCTTAGATCTTCGACTCTTTGAAATCGACGTGCTTGCGAACGACCGGGTCGTACTTCTTCAGCACGAGCTTGTCCGGCGTACGCTTGCGGTTCTTCGACGTGGTGTAGAAGAACCCGGTGTCAGCGGTCGACACGAGCCGG
>DASWOO010000368.1:0-3854 GCA_036404335.1 Kofleriaceae bacterium | reverse complement strand
CTCGCTCCGGCTCGACGAGCAGCGCGCGCCGCCCGCCCAGCGTGCTCGGCGAGACGGCCACGCCCTCGGCGACCTTCATCTTCGCCATCATCGCCGCGAAGCCGGCGCGCTGCTGCTCGATCGTCGGCACGCCTGCGCCCCGCAGGCCGCCCGCCATCTGCCCCACCATCTCGTTAATCGCCGCGCGCTGGGCTCGCGTCATCGAAGCTCCATGCGGCGAGCATACGCCCGCACGCCTCGCATCACGCCCGGATGCGGGCCGGGCGGAGCCTGGAGCCTGTCAGTTGCCGAACTCGGCTGGTTCGAGCGGCCGCAGCAGGGCGATGAACGCCTCGAACGACGGCGCGACGAGGCAGACGTCGCTGCGCTCGTACCAGGGCAAGAAGAGGTCGGCGCCCTCGCCCACCTCGAACGCGTCGTCGAGGAACCAGAGCTCGCCGCGACGCGCGCCGGTCACGCCGAGCAGGAGCTGGCCATTGCGATCATCGGCGGCGATCGGCATCAGCTCGCCCGGCAGCCAGGCGCGCGACCGGTCCCACTGCTCGACCAGGTCGGAGTCGTCGTCCGGGTCAAAGGCGCTCAGGAAGTTACTCAGCACCCGCGAGCCCGGCTGGCCGGCGAGCTGGACGTCGAAGACGCAATGCGAGGCCGGCGCGCCGCCGCCGTTCATCGCCAGCAGGAACGCGGCGTACGCCTCGGGCAAGACCGCGCCGATATGCGCCTCCAGCTCGGTGAGCTGCTCCTGGTCAATGCTCGGCCCGACGCTATCCAGCGGCGGCCAGCCGGTCGCGATCTCCATACCTAGCTTGTACGCGATCGGCCCGGGCCGCGCGCGCGAACTCGCGCTAATACACCCTCATCCGTCCCGATGGCCACACGCCATCCCAGCCGCACGGGAAGTGCCCCGCGTGAACCACTCGAGCTGCGAGCGAAAATACGTGCAGTCGGCCTCGGGTGCGGCAATCAGCTCGACTAGCAACATCGAGACGAATTCGTAAAGATTCTCGAACAAGAGCTCCCAGGTATCTTCGGGCAATGAAGTCGGGATCCACCCGCCCAGTCCCGTGTACCGCTTGGCCTCGTCTCGCGCCGCCTGCCACCAGCGTTTCCGCTCTGGAACCGCTCGAGGACTGCATCGACACACGCGCAAGGCGCCCCCCAGGACGCCGTTTGCATTGAATCTATTGTCATCTCCAAAGATCGTCAAAGCTTCATCCCACGATTGAACGATCGTCAGCCGTGACGACTCCGCACATCCAAGTACCGGTTCACCAACCCGTTGCAGCCATCTTGTCTTGTTAATCACCGTCAGTGCACTGACAATGGATTGGCTCGCGGGGCCGAATTCATCCGATACGTTGGAGAATCGTCCCGACAAAAGATCCGACCATGGCGTGAGCTGATTCGACATCTAGCGACTCCGCCTCTGAAGATTGCTCGGAAGGCTATATCGGCCGCGCCGCGCATCTTCAGGCCATCGCGTGCGGTGACTTGGAGAGAGCTCCGTGTCTACCCAGTCGCAGGAACCGCTCGCGTGCGACGGCGTTGTCCCGGTGCTGCGCGCGCGTGACCTTGACGATCACGTCGCGCGCCGGATCTCGCTGGCGAGTGCGGTACACGACGCCATTGCCGCCCTCGACGAGCTTGTCCCCGAGGACGAAGTCATCGAGCACATGCCCTGTCAGGTTTCCTCGGGTCATCTGGATCGAGTCGCGAGCATAGCGACTCGATCAGTGCCTCTTGCTCTACTGGTTGTCGCGTCTTGCGGTAGTTTAACAATTACACATCGTCACGACGCACTGCGCAGCACACTGTTGGCCGTAATTACAAAGCTTCGATCTCGAAGCACGGTCGATGCTGTGCAGTCAGAGCCATGAGCCTGTCAGTTGCCGGACATGATCGGCCGGCCCGCGCGCGGCTAGTTGCCTGCGAGCTTGGCGCAGGCGCGGACCTCGGCGCTGCAGTGATCGTCGAGGGTGTCGAGCGCCATGCTGAGCGTGCCGTGGAGGTCGCCGAGCACGACCGGGCAGCTGTAGGCGCAGCCGATCGCGAGCTCGGGGTCGAGGCGGGGGTAATCGCCGGCCGGCGGCACGAGCTCGGCGCAGGGCTGGGTCGTCGCCACGGCGCGGACGACGACGGGATCGGCGGGCGCGTCGTCGAGCACGGTCGGGTGGCCGAGCTGGTCGTGCAGCGAGGCGAGGATGGCCTGGGGCGACGAGCCGGCCGACAGCGACACGGTGGTGCAGAACCGGCCGACGCGCTTGCACGGCCGCTTGTTGCACGCGGCGAGCAGCTCCTCGCCGCGGCAGCCGGGCTGGTCGGGGCCGAGGTCGACGGTCTCGACCACGAGCTGGAAGCTGTACGTGCTGCCGGTGCGCGCCTGCGCGAGCAGCAGGTTGCCGGCGTCGTCCTTGCAGCCGAAGCCGGCCGTCAGGGTCGAGTCGTCGGGGCCGAGCAGCAG
Organism: Kofleriaceae bacterium; assembly: GCA_036404335.1. Classification (GTDB taxonomy): domain Bacteria; phylum Myxococcota_A; class Polyangia; order Haliangiales; family Haliangiaceae; genus JABFXX01. Next base: position 1,393 of record DASWOO010000368.1, on the reverse strand, counting down.
CGTGACGGTGCGGTGATCGTCGCACGCGGCGAGCGAGATCAAGAGTGAGAGCGCGAGTCGGTCCATCATAGTGTCAGGCTCGTGTGGTGCGTCGGCTGATAGGTGATCGCGGTGATCGCGGCGGCGGAGCCGACCGCGACGGCGCTGACCGCGATCCAGAACCACGGGCGCTGCCACACCGCGGGCCGGTGCAGCACGCCGGCGTCGTAGGCGAGCTCGCGGATCAGGCTGGCCCGGTCCCCCGCGGTGGCGGTGGCGGCGAGCGCGCCGTCGACGATCAGCGCGCCGGTCAGGCCCGATGATCGCGGCGACAGCACGGCGATCCGGCGCTCGCCGCCGAGCTGGGCGATCAGCCGGGCGCCGACGGCGTCGGCGGCGGGCAAGCCGCGGCCCTCGCGGGCGCGCCACTGGACGGCGGCCAGGGCGGGCGCGGCGGGCATCTGCGCCAGCTGGACGTCGGTGGTGTCCGGGATCCGGACCTCGCGCATCGCGTCGGTGAAGCCGTCGGCCGAGACCGCCAGGACGTGCGCGCCCGGGACCAGCTCGACGGTGCACGGCAGGGCGCATGCCGGCGGCTGGCCGTCGACGCGCAGCCGGGCGCCGGGCTCGCCGCGCACCACCAGCGCGTGGGCCCGGGCGTTGCCGGCGGCGACGATCGCGTCGCCGAGCACGGCCTCGATGTCGGGCGCGATCTGGGTGTCGGGGAGCGCGAGGCCAAAGCTCGCGAGCCGGGCCGCGAGGCCGCGCGCGGTGGCCTGGGCTTGCTGGCCCCAGGCGCACGCGGCGTCGAACGCGAGGCTGCGGGCGGCGAGGTCGCGCGCGCCGCCGGCGAGGACGCGCGGCACGTCGATCCGGGCGAGCTCGCCGCGGCACGCCTCGAAGTCGCCGGCGGCGTACGCCTGGCGCGCGCGGGCGAGCGGCGCCGCGGTGTCGTCGGGCGCGGCGCGCGGCGCGGCCGGGATCACGAGCGGGTGGAGCGCCAGCCCGTCGATCACGGGCAGCGGCGGCGCCGGGAGCAGCGGCGCGGGCTCGCCGTCGACCAGCACGGCGACCGGGATCGGGTGCGCCGCGCGCGCGCCGCAGCCCGCGACCGCCAGGGCGAGAACGCGCGCGCGTGACACGCTACAGTGAGGCTTCATGACCGGCGTCTCGTCACGCTACCGCGTCCTCCGCCGGCTCGGCCAGGGCGGAATGGCGGAGGTCTTCGAGGCAGAGCTGGTCGGCGAGCTGGGCTTCGTGCGTAAGGTCGCGCTGAAGCAGCTGCGGCCCGAGGCGATCGACGACGCGATGGCGGCGCAGCGGTTCATCGACGAGACCCGGATCGCCAGCCAGCTGCACCACGCGCACATCGTCGGCGTGCTCGACGTCGGCGTGCTCGACGACCGGCCGTTCC
>DASWOO010000367.1:0-4598 GCA_036404335.1 Kofleriaceae bacterium | reverse complement strand
GCGGCGCCGATCTCGTCAAATCGCAGGTCGAGCGCTTCGCCGACACCCTCGGCCTCCTCGAGCGCCTGCTCGGCTGACGCCGCCCTGGACCTCGCCCGAGCCGACCGTGGCCAGACCCTGGCCGGGCGTCACTTCTTGGGCGCGGGGCCGCAGGCCAAAAGGCCGGGCGGGACGGCGAGCTTGAAGGCGGCCGGGTCGAGCGGGATGTTGACCTGCTGCTTGCTCCACTCGACGGTCAGGTCGGCCTTCTGGTGGTTGGGCGTGGTGAAGTGCGACTTGCCGGGGACGCGGTGCTTGGCGCCGGTGGCGTCGGTCGCGTCCTGGAAGCTGCCGTTCTTGACGGTCCACAGCGGCACGCCGCCGGCGCCGGTGCGCTCGGTCTCGATCACGTCCCACTTCTGGTCGCGGTCGTCGATGCGCAGGGTCTGCTTGCCGCCGGTGCCCTCGAGCTCGATCTTGCGCAGGCCCTGGCCCGCGTCCCACGCGACCGAGCCGCGCGGCTGATCGACGACCGGCGGCGTGCCGAGCGCGAGGTGCAAGAAGTCATCGGGCGCGAGCTCGATGCCGAAGAACGTGGCGATCGACTGCTCGTTGCACGGGCCGGTCAGCACGCAGTTCTGCTGGTAGTTGATCGACGTGAACTGCGCGCCGTCGCAGACCATCTCCGCGATCGTGCTGCCGCCCGCCGGCGACAGCGCCGCGATCCGGACCCTGGCGCCGACCTCGCCCATCGCGAGCACGTCGCCCTTGAACCGGTCGTTGCCCAGCCAGTACTCCATCACGGCCTCGCCCTTGAACGAGCGCAGCGCGTCGCGCGCCTTGGTCAGGTGCTCGACCACGTCGGCGACGGTCGGCTCGGGGCCGCTCGGCCTGGGCGTATCGCCGTGGGGACAGCCGGCGAGCGTCGCCAGCCCTGCAGATCCGGCCAGCGCGATGAAAGCGAGTCTCATCCGCTGTTGATAGCAGAGCCGGGCTTACTCGGTCTCTTGCGCGTGCGCGGCTTGCGCGGCGGTGAGCAGCGCGGGCGGGAGCTTGCTGGGATCGAGGCGGACCTTGCCGTCGTGCGCCGCGGCGATCTCGGGGCCGTTCAGCGTAAAGTCGCCGCTGCCTTCGATGTAGATCACGACGTGGTCCTTGGCGACCACGCGCACGGCGCCGATTTCCTCGCCGCCCTCCTCGAGGAAGATCTGATCGCCGACCTGGATGTGAAACGTGTGCTGCGCCATCGGTGGCCTCCTCGGGCGACTCTGCCATGGCGCCGATCCCCTGACGAGGGTTAGCGGACGTTGAATCCCGAGCAGTTATCGAACTTTGTACCAAAAGCGATCCGAAGCTCGGCGCGCTTCGTAGTTGTGCCGTGGCGTCGAAGGCTCGTGATACAAGGCGCCGGGTGTCCCGGGGCCGCACGCGAGCGTGGCTGGCGATCGCCACGTGCAGCCTGTGGCTGTTCGGCGTCGAGGCGTTGCCGGCCGTGCACGAGGCGCTGCACGCGCACCTGGCGCCGCACCGCCACGACGGCGGGTCGATCGTCGTGGCGTCGTTCGAGGATACGACGCACCGCCACCCCGATGGCTCGATCCACTTCGTCGCGCCGCATGGCAAGCGGGTGGTGCGCGATGGCCGGGCGCGGCTCACGGCCGGGCAGCTCGCGGGTCATGCCGATGGCCTGGCGCACCACGCCGCGGCGATCGCGCCGGTGCCGCCGCCGGTCACGGCGCCGCTGCCGGTCGATCGGCAGGCGATGCTCGTCGCGATCGCGAAGGCGGCCGAGCCGGTCGCGCTCGATCCGCTCGCCGCGACGGCGCGGGGACCTCCGGGCTACCGCCTCGGGCGAGCGGGTTGATCATCGCGCGTCGCGCGAGCGGTCGAGCCGTGGCTCGGGGCTGCTAGCTCTCGCAGTCACGACGAGCGATCGCCGATCGGTGCCCCGCGGACCGATGGTGTGTCGCGACCGCGTCCCGGAAACGGACGCGGGGAACGAGCTCGCGAAACGGAAAGTCGATCCATGTCTCATTCGAACTCGGTTGTCGCCATGGCCACCTGTGTGGTCTTCGCCTACGGCCTGTCTGGTGCCGCCGCTGCTCAGCCTGCCGACCAGACCCCTGCGCCGGCCGCCCCTGCGCCTGCGAATCCCGCGCCTGACCCCGCGCCGGTGCCCGAGGTCGCGCCGGTCACTCCCACGCCAGAAGCACCCGCGCCGCCGGCGGTCGCCGATGACACGGGTGAGGTCATCGAGATTAATGACACCGCGCCCGCCGAGTCGGCATCCTCGGTCCACCTCTCGGCGGACGACCTCAAGTACCGCTCGCGCACGCAGGTCTCCGACATCCTGCGCCAGGTCCCCGGGCTCATGGTCTCGCAGCACGCCGGCGGCGGTAAGTCCGACCAGTATTTCATCCGCGGCTTCGATTCCGATCACGGCACCGACATCGCGATCTACGCCGATGGCATCCCGGTCAACATGCCCAGCCATGGCCACGGCCAGGGCTACGCCGACACCCACTTCCTGATCCCCGAGACGGTCAACACCGTCGACGTCCACAAGGGCCCGTACTCCGCCCGGTTCGGTGACTTCTACACCGCCGGCGCGATGGAGCTCCAGACCCTCGACAAGGTCGACGGCCCGACGCTGTGGGTCGCCGGTGGCGCGCCGCTCGCGGGTCCCAAGGCACTCGAGCAATACAACCGCCGCATCGTCGGCATGGCGAGCCCCGAGTTGCGTGATAACCCGGGTGACAAGGCGCTGATCGCGGCGCAGATCGCCGACACCGACGGCCCGTTCGATAACGCCCAGCACTTCCGCCAGGGCAACGCGCTGGTCAAGTGGCAGGGCCAGGTCGGCCGCGGCGATCTCAAGATCGAGTCCAACTGGTATGCCGCCAGCTGGAACGCCTCGGGCCAGGTCCCGCAGTCCGCCATCGACGACGGCGTGATCGACCGGTTCGGCTCGCTCGATCCGTCCGAGGGCGGTGACACCTCGCGAACCTCGCTCCAGCTCGGCTACCGGGTCCACGACGACCACGGCGGCCTGTGGCGCGCGTCGCTGTTCGGCCTCGAGTACCGGCTACGCCTGTTCTCCGACTTCACGCTGTTCGCGCGCGATCCGGTGAACGGCGACGAGATCGAGCAGACCGACGCCCGGGTCGTGTGGGGCCTCGACACCGCCTACGAGCGCCGGTTCGACCTCGGCGGCCTCGACACCTACCTGACCGCGGGCTTCCAGATGCGCAACGACAACGTCGAGACCGGCCTGTGGCATGCCGAGGACCGCAAGCGGCTCGCCGACTGCTTCGACCAGGGCGCCAACCCCTGCAACAACACCAACGATCGGATCCGGGACGTGGCGGGCTACGCCGAGGCGACGATCCACGTCCTGCCCAACGTCCACGTCCTGCCCGGCATCCGGTTCGAGCAGTTCGTGTGGGACGTCGATGATCTGAACCCGGCCACCCGCAGCGACCCGACGATGACCACCGGCGGCAGCGCGGCCCGGGCGATGGTCCTGCCCAAGCTCTCGGTCGAGGCCGAGGCGACGCCGAAGCTCGACCTGTTCGCCAACGTCGGCAGCGGGCTTCACTCCAACGATGCGCGGTCGGACGTCGCGACGCGTGGTGAGGGTGCGCTCGCCCGCGCGCTCGGTGCCGAGGTCGGGTTCCGCACCACGGTCATCCCGCACGCGCGGTTCTCCGCGGACCTGTGGTACCTGCACCTCGACTCCGAGCTGGTGTGGAGCGGCGACGAGGGCGGCACCGAGGCCGCGGGTCCGACCCGGCGCTACGGGGTCGATGTCGAGGGCGCGTACAACCCGTTCCCCTGGCTGCGGCTCGACGCGAACCTCAGCCTCGCGCACTCGCAGTTCGTCCACAACGCCGGCAACGGCAACGGCCTCGCGCTGGCGCCCAAGATCATGGGCCAGGGCGGCGTGACCATCACCGACGGCGTCGGCTTCGTCTCGCTGCGCGCGCGCGGCATCGGCGACCGGCCGGGCAACGACGACGACACCCTGACCGCCGAGGGCTACCTGATCTTCGATCTGATGGCCGGCCGCACGTTCGGCAAGCTCGATATCAACCTGACGATCAACAACCTGTTCAACTCGAGCTGGCGCGAGGCCCAGTTTGCCGACAGCTCCGCGGTCACGCCCGGCGGCCCGGTCGTCGAGCAGATGCACTTCACGCCCGGCATCCCGCTGAGCGCGACCGTCACGGCCTCGTACCCACTGTGATGCCCGCCTGACTCGGTGATCGACCCCGGCGGACGACATGCCCCCCGACAACACCGCGACGGTCAAGCCGTACGTGGTGAGACCCCGGCGCGCACGCGGCCCGCGCTCGGGTTCGCGCTCGATGTCACGACCGCCGCCGACATCTTGCAGTGGGCGACGAGCCACGCGATCGCGTGCCAGACCAAGCATGCCGGAACGCTCGTCGGCTGCGCCAGGCGATGGTCGAGTACCGGTTCACGGACTACCGCGCGGTCGTGCGCGCGACCAACATGGGCGATGGCTTCGACCTGACCGAAGAATACGCGACGCTCGTCGACTGATCGCGGCCGGTCGGCGGGCGTGGCCTCAGCCGGCGGCCCGGGGGCGCTCGGCT
>DASWOO010000366.1:0-2043 GCA_036404335.1 Kofleriaceae bacterium | reverse complement strand
TGCTGCCGGCTCCGGTGCTGGCGGCATCGCTGCGGACGGCGGCGCTGCGCGCGGCTCCGGTGCTGGCGGCATCGCTGCGGGCGGCATCGCCGCGCGCGGCATCGCTGCGCGCGGCTCCGGTGCTGGCGGCATCGCTGCGCGCGGCTCCGGTGCGGGCGGCGGGCCGGACGCGCTCGGTCGCCAGCGCGCCCTTCTGGCTGGCGGCGAGCGCGGCGCGATCGAACACCGGCTCGGGCGTCTGATCGCCGATCGTGCCCGAGACCGCGTTGCCGGTCAGCGCCGCGCGGTGCGCGCCGCCCTGGCCGACCGCGCCGCGGTTCTCCTGGGTCTTGTCCGACGCCGGGATGGCGCTCAGATCGAGCGGATCGCCGCCGTCGTAGCGCTTCTTGACCGCCGGCGCCGCGCCGGTCGGCGGCTTGGCGCGCGGCGAGCCGGCCGAGGGCGGCGCGGCGCGCGCCGGCGGCGGGGCCGCCGGTTGCGGCGGCGGCGCGGGCTCGTCGTCGTCATCATCGACGTCGGCGCCGGCGCCGTCGTCATCCTCGTCGTCGCCGAAGTCGAGCTCGGCCCCGCCGAGCACGTCGGTCAGCGCGCGCGGCTGGCTGCGCGCGGGTGGCGGCGGCGGGCTCGGCGGGCCGTCATCGTCGAGGCTGTCGAACACGTCGCCGAGCTCGGTGAGCTTGGGGCCGAGCGCCTTGCGGGCGGCCGAGCCGGGCGCAGGCGGCGGCAGCGTCTTGGCCTTGCGCCGGACGTACGGCTCCGGAGCGGGCGGCGGCGGATCATCGCCCTCCACCGTCCAGCCGGACGCGAGGTCCGCGATCCGGCTCTTCGTCTCGTCTCCGAGACGACGGCCTCTCCGTTCGTCGTCCGGCACGCGTTGGGCACGATAGCATAGCTCCGCGCCGAGCCTTGCGAATCGGCGATTGTTTCGCCAGTTAGCAATCGAGTTGACACCGCCTGCCAATCACGTTGACATGGGCCGTGAGCGCTCCGCAGATGCCCGTGCCTCCGGCCTGGGGTCGGTTCCGGCTCGCCGGGCCGGTAGGCCATGGCGCGTTCGGCCGGGTGTTCCAGCTGACCTGTGCCGAGACCGGCGAGCGTCGCGCCCTCAAGGTCGTGCCGCCGGGCGCCGGCGAGGCGATGCTGCTCGACGAGTTCGAGCAGCTGGCCCGGCTTCGTCACCCGTCGCTGCCACGGGTGTTCGAGGTCGGCCGCACGGCGGAGGTCCTCGGCGACGTCCCGGTCGGCAGCCCGTTCTTCGTCGCCGAGTGGATCTCCGGCGGCCGGTGCGACGAGCGCTCGTGGGCCGGGCCGGAGCTCGGCCCGCGGATCTGGGCGCTGCTCGGAGACGTCGTCGGCGCGCTCGCCACGATCCACGCCGCGGGACTGGTCCATGGCGACGTCGCGCCGCAAAATCTGCTGTTCGGCGGCGACGATCGCGCGGTGCTGGTCGATCTCGGCCTCGCCGCCCCGTCGGGATCGGGCGCACCGCGCGGCACGCCGGCCTACATGGCGCCCGAGGCGTTCGCCGGCGAGGTCGATCCACGCAGCGACCTGTACAGCCTCGGCGCCGTGGTCGTCCGACTGGTGACCGGCGAGCCGCGGTTCGTCGCGAGCAGCCTCGGCGAGCTGGTGCAGCGCGCGCTCGCCGGCGGGCCGCCGCCGGCCCTGCCCGGCCTGCCCGGGCCGCTCGCGGATCTGGTCGGCCGCCTGCTCGCCCGTGATCCCGACGCCCGGCCGCGCTCGGCGCTGGCCGTGCTCGACGAGCTCGACCAGCTGGCGCCGGCGATCGCGCCCGGCTCGCCGCGCCGGGCCCGCCCCGCCGTGGGCGCCGCGCCGGCGCCGATCGCGTGGCCCGGCGCGGCGGCGGTGATCGCCGCGATCGTGGCGAGCCTCGATCGACCCGCGGCGGCGATCGCCGTGGTCGGCTCCGCGGCGTCGGGCGCGCGGGCGCTGGTCGACAGCGCGCTGCGCGATCGCCAGCTCGCCCAGGTCGCGCGCGGCGGGAGCCCGGCGCCGGCGGTGATCGGCACGCTCGACGACCTC
>DASWOO010000365.1:0-6441 GCA_036404335.1 Kofleriaceae bacterium | reverse complement strand
GCCGCGGCGCGCGCCCGGGTCGCGACCACCGTGAGCTGCTCGAGCAAGGCGATCGGCCCGGCGGCCGGCGCCGGCGCGCAGTGGCTCGGCGCGGTCCCGGGCCGGGCATCGGCCGGCGGCGGCGCCTGGCCGTCCTCGACCGCCGGCGCCTCGAGCGGCTGGAGCAGCTCGTCGACCCGCGCCCACTCGCCCGTCCGCATCAGGTACGACGTGACCTCGCCGGCGTACTGCGCGCGGAACTGGTTGCCCAGGCCGTCGTGCACCGCGGCCGCGAACACCTGCATGGCGCGATCGGCGGCCTGGCGCTGGCCGAGCTCGAAGCTCATCTCGACGAGCCAGCTCAGGCTGTGGAAGTCGTGGTGATTGGCCGATAGCTGCTCGGCGCGCGCGGCCGCGACCGACGCGTCCCACGCCGCCTGGCAGCTCGCGATCGCGTCCTTCCACATGCCGAGCCGCGAGAAGATATGCGCCGGCATGTGGCGGGCGTGGAACGCCGCGGGGGCGATCGCGGCATAAGCGCGGGCGTAGGGCAGGGCCTGCGCCGCGAGCTCGGGCGTGTCGAGCGCGTGGATCGCGTAGTGCGCGGCGCCGGGGTGCTTGGGGTTGTGCGCGAACACGCCGGCGGCCAGGGCGGCGACGTGCTTGCGGACCTCGGTCGCGTCCGCGTCGCCCGGCCGCATCGCGGCCAGGAGCGCGATCGCCAGGAACGTCGTGGATTCGTCGTCGGGAAACCGCTCGTGGATCGCGGTCATCGCCGCGGCGAACCGCTGGCGGCTGGCGCGCACGTCGCCCTCGCGGATCAGCTCGGCCGCCGCCGTCACCCACGCCTGCTCGCGCGGGCTCAGCCGGTGGACGTCGGGCATCCGCGCCAGCAGCTCGCGCGCGGAGCTCAGATCGTCGTCGCCCCACAGGAGCTTGCACCGGCTCATCGCCGCGCCCCAGTACGCCATGTTCATCGTCGGGTCGGCGGTGATCGCGGCCTGGAACTCGCGCGACGCCTCGTCGTACCAGAACGAGTGCAGCGCGAGCAGGCCCCGGGTGAAGTGATCGCGCGCGGCCGGCGTGCCCTCGGACAGCGCGAAGTCGAGCGCGCCGAGCGCGGCCTGGTCGTAGCGCGGATCGATCACGGGCGCGGGCGCCGTGATCGGCGCGGGGGCGGGCCGGGGCGGGTCGTCGTGCCGGGAGCACGCGGCGAGCGCGAGGCCGAGCAGCCATGCATGTCGCATCACGGCTCTTCTATCACGAGCGCTCCGGCCAGGATCTGGCCGGTTGCGGCCGCGGTCCACGTCGTGTGCCGGCCCGACGGCCACTGGACGTCGATCGCGGTGACCGGGTCGTGGCCCAGGCCGAAGAACGCCTCGGCCGGCGCGGCGGAGTCGATCACGCCGCCGGCGCCCACCGCGCGGATCTGGCCGCGGCCGCTGGCCTGGCGCACGGCCACGGTCGCGCCGACGCCGTCGCGGTTGCTCGCGGTGCCGCGCAGCCGGACGTCGAGCCAGGTCCCGGCCGCGGGCTGCCCGGTGTTCTCGTAGATCAGGAGCGGGCCGTCGAGCTGGGCCACGACCACGTCCTGATCGCCGTCGCCGTCGAGGTCGGTCACGACCAGGCCGCGGCCGTCCATGCAGCTGATGTCGGGCGCGACCTCGTGGAACGGCTCGTCCTCCGCGCCGCGGGTCAGCAGCACCACCGGCGGCGGGTTGGTCGGCGAGGTCTTGCCGCTGACCAGCAGCAGCTCGTCGTGGCCGTCGAGGTCGAAGTCGGTGACCGCCGCGCTCCACGACAGCAGCAGGCAGTCCTCCGACGTCGAGCCCGGCGCGCACGCGGCGTTGCGGCGCTCGATCGCGTCGACCCCGAGCCGGCTCGCGGCCTCGGCGAAGCCGCCGTCGGCGGTCCGCAGGAACAGCTTCTTGGCGCCGAAGTCCGGCACATAGAGGTCGAGCCGGCCATCGCCGTCGAAGTCGGCGAGCACGCCGCCCATCGAGCTGCGCGGCGTGGCGAGGCCGAGCTGGGCCGCGAGGTCGGTCAGCGCGGGCGCGCCGCCGGTCGCCGGCCCGTCGTTGCGCAGCAGCAGATCGCCGGGCCACGCCGCCGGCTCGGTCGGACCCTGGCCGAAGTCGGACAGCAGCGTATCGTGCGCGACGTAGAGATCTTGATCGCCGTCGCCGTCGAAGTCGAACGCGGTCGCGCTCCAGGTCAGCGCGTCGCTCGCCGGCATCGCCATGCGCGCGAGCTGCAGCCCGCCGCGGTTCAGGTACAGCCGGTTCTGCGACTTCAGCGAGTTGCTGCGGTCGTAGTTGCTGATGTAGAGGTCGAGCTGGCCATCGCCGTCGAGGTCGACCGGCAGGATGTGCTGGCTGGTGCCGACGTCGTCGAGCGTGGCGGCGACCGCGAACCGGCCGTCGCCCTGGTTGGCCAGCACCGTCGCCTGGTTCCGGCCGGTGATCACCAGGTCGAGATCGCCGTCGTTGTCGAGATCGGCCGCGGCGATCGCGGTGGCCGCGCCGGCCGGATCGAGCCCGGCCGCGGCGGTGCGGTCGGCGAACGCCAGGCCGCCGAGGTTGTGGAACAGCGTCAGGCCACCGTCGCGGTTGCCGGCGAGGATGTCCGGCCGGCCGTCGCCGTCGAGGTCGACGACCGCGAGCCCGCCGCCCTGGAGGCCGGTGGTCTGGTAGACGAAGCGCACGCCGGCGCGCGCGGTCGCGTCGGCGAATTGCGTCGAGCGCGGGCCGCGCGCCGGATCCCCGCACGTCGGGCCGCCGGGCGCGTCCGGATCGGGTGCGCCGCCGCAGGCCGCGAGCGCGGCGAGCGACCAGCAGACCCAGCGGAACAACGCGCGCCCCTGGCCTTGAGGGTTACTTCTTCTCGACCGGGCCGTTGGCGGCGACCCACGCCTTGAACCCGCCGCCGACGTGGGCGACGTTGTCGAGTCCCATGTCCTTGAGGGTCTTGGCGGCGAGCGCCGAGCGGCCGGCGCTCGCGCAGTACAGCAGCAGGGTCTTGCCCGACGAGAACACCGGCTTGTGGTACGGGCTGTCCGGGTCGGCGTAGAACTCGAGCATGCCGCGCGGCGCGGGCTCGGCGCCGGGGATCGCGCCGTCGCGCGCCAGCTCCTCGGGCTCGCGGATGTCGATGAAGGCGACCTCGCCCGAGCCGACGGCCTTGACCGCGTCATCGACCGTCCACGTCTTCACCGCGGCGTTCGCGTCACTGACCAACTGCTTGTATCCCAGCTTCATCTGCGAGACCTCCTGAGGCCGCGACGATATCCCGGTGACGCGTCGATCCGCAACCTCACTCGGGCCCGCGGGCGCCGTGGATCCGGGCGGCCGCGCCGGACACCGTGGCGAACATCAGCTGCGCGCGGTCGGGGACCTTGGCGATCGCGTCGGCGAGCCGGAGCGCGAAGTCGGACGCGGTCTCGAGGTGACAGCCGATCACGACGATCACGTCGCGCCGGGGCGCGGCCTGCAGCCGGGCCTGCGCGGCGGTGATCGCGCCGGCGAGCTGATCGGACGTCGCGTAGTCGGCCAGCGCGGCGATCGGCAGCTCGAGCACGCCGGGCCGCGCGTGCCACGGCCGGGCCGACGGCTCGAGCCCGGGCCAGACCTCGGCGAGCCGCTGCGACAGCACCGCGTCGGGGCGCTCGTCGAGCTGGCGCGGCGCGATCGCCGACGAGTCGACGGTGAAGCCCTCGTCGGCGATCGCCTGGACCAGCTTGGGCGTGCCGAGGTAGCCGCCGGCGCGGAACGCCTGCGACACCGGCCGGCCGGTCCGGGCCAGCAGCTGGCGCGACGTGCGCAGCATCGCGCGCAGCTCGGCGACGCTGTAGGCGTCGAGGTCGGTGTCGAACCCGGCGTCGCCGTCGGCGAACGCGAGCAGCTGATCGGTGCCGGTCAGGAACGACGGGCTGAGCTTGGCGGTGACCCCGCTGGCGCCGACCAGCGAGCGCCACGCGTGGAGGTGGACCGCGAGCTCGTCGTCGGCGCGGATCGCGCGGCCGATCGTCGTCGCGGCCGCCGGATCCGCGTGCGGCTTGGTGAAGTAGGCGGCCGACACGAAGTGCGTCACCGGCACGGGGCCGAGCTTGTGACGCAGATCATCGAGCGCATCTAAGCCATCGGCTGAGAGCTCCGCGCCTTCCCAGTCGACGGTGACGACCACGATGACGCGGCCCGGCGTCGGGCGCGCGCAGCCGACCAGCAGGGTGAGCGTCGCCACAACTGAGGCCCAGATCGGCGAGGGCATGTGAAGGCCTCGTGATATCATGTGTGGACTCGTGTCCACGCGACGTGACTTTGTAAAGCTGGCCCTGGGGACCGGGGCTTGGCTGGCAGGGGCCGGGCTGGGCTGCGACCGCCGGCCGTCGGCGTCGCGCGCGGCCCCGACCGCCGCGGCGCACCCGCGCTACTGGGTGCAGATGCTGCTGTCCGGCGGCCATGACACGCTGTACACGACCGATCCCAAGCAGGCCGCCGACGTCGATTCGATCGTCACGCTGCCGACCGACAACCAGATCGCGCCAGCCGGCGAGCTCCGGTTCGGCCCGCACTTCGCGCCGCTCGCGAGCCGCGGCCAGGAGCTGGCCGTGGTCAACGGCGTGCAGGTCCGCACGGTCAACCACGAGACCGGGCTGAAGCAGTTCCTGCGGCTCAAGACCAACATCGTCGACACGATGCCGAGCGCGCTCGACATCATCGCCACCGCGCGGACCGGCCAGCCGCTCGGCGTGGCCTATCTGAATCTGGCGTCGCGCGGCCTGCACTCGCCGGCGTACTTCGGCACCGCCGATCAGTTCTATTACGGCCGCGGCGACGTGTTCGAGCAGGTCGCGCACGCCACGCCCGACGAGCTGAGCTCGCTGGTCAAGGTCTACCGCCAGCAGGCCCGCGACCTGACGCGCGGCGGCGCGGCCGGGCGCGAGGCGCTGCAGACCGGGCGCTACTTCGACGAGGTCGCCGACTTCTTCGAGCACGTCGCCACGGTCCGGCCGATGGTCGCAACCGAGCGCTCGACCGACTACGTCCTGCAGACGATGTCGGAGAGCATCGAGCGCGCGCTGTGGCTGATCGAGAACGACCTGTGCTGCGGCGTGGTCCTCGACCTGGGCCTGCTCGGCTGGGACACGCACATCCGCAACGAGGCCAAGCAGGGCGAGATGAACACCGCGTTCGCCCGGCTGTTCGACGGCTACCTGAGCGAGCTGAACGCGCGCAAGAACCGGCACGGCGGGCTCGCCGAGCAGACCGTGACCATGGTCGGCTCCGAGCTCGGCCGGTTCCCGCGCCAGAACGACATGCTGGGCAAGGATCACCTGCCGCAGACCTCGTTCCTGTTCGCCGGCCCGGGCATCCGCACCGGCCGATCGTTCGGCCGGACCGGGCGGCAGATGGAAGGCCTGCCGATCGCGTATCGCAATGGCGATCCGGCCGCCGCCGGGCGCGTGCCGCTGCTCGATGACCTCGGCGCCACGATGCTGCACCTCGCCGGGCTCGACCCCGAGCGCTACGGCTACCGCGGCAAGATCTGCGAGTTCCTGCTCGAGGGCACGGCGTGAGAGCGCTCGGCCTGCTGCTGCTGGTCGGCTGCACCAGCGCGGCGGTGTCCGCGCCGCCGGCGCCGAGCGCGCCGCGGCCGACCGCCGAGATGCTGGCGACGATGGCGACCCTGGTCGGCGCGAGCCCCGAGTCGGCGAGCGTCGAGACCTGGGCGCAGAAGATCGACCGCGGCGAGGCGCCGCTCGATGGCTACCTCGATCAGCTGCTCGCGACCGAGCGGTTCGGCCGCGAGGTGATCCCGTCGCTGATGTTCGCGTCGTTCGTCAACGTCCGCAATTACTACGCGCTGCCGTCGGCGATGATTCTCAAGCACGCGGCCGACGGCACGATGTACCTGCGCGCGCCGTGCGCGGCCGCCGACTCGGTCCGGGTCCATCCGTGGTGGGATCTCGACGCCGAGGTCAAGGTCTGCCCCGACAGCTACCGGCCGGACAAGTGGATGCTCGAGCCCGGCGAGCACAGCTACAAGACCGCGATGGTGCTCGCGTGCGACAGCCAGGTCGGCTCGCCCGAGCTCGAGACCCACTCGCTGTGCGGCTGCGGGCCGAGCCTGATCCGCTGCCTGCGCGACGAGGATCAGTACAACCAGCTGACCCAGAGCTTCATGGCCGAGGTCAAGCAGACCACGGCGTACGTCGTCGATCACGACCTGCCGATGGCGAGCCTGTTCACCGGCAACGCGACGTTTCGCGACCGCAACGCCGAGCTGTACTACCGGCGGCAGAACATCGGCAGCCGGCAGCTCTCGCGGGTCAAGCGCGAGCTCGCCGACCTCGACGAGTGGCCCGAGCACGGCAAGTGGGCGCCGCGCGAGGAGCTCGTGCCGGGCCAGCACGCCGGCGTGCTGACCGCGCCGCAGATCCTGCACTGGCTGCCCGACCGCCGG
>DASWOO010000364.1:0-10418 GCA_036404335.1 Kofleriaceae bacterium | reverse complement strand
GCCCCGGCCACGTCGGCATGCACAAGATCAAGGAGAACGTCGACCTGCAGATGAAGATCTGCAAGGAGGCGCCGTTCTACACGCTCGGACCGCTGGTGACCGACATCGCGCCGGGCTACGACCATATTACGAGCGCGATCGGCGCGGCGATGATCGGCTGGTTCGGCACCGCGATGCTGTGCTACGTGACGCCAAAGGAGCACCTCGGGCTGCCGGATCGCGACGACGTCAAGGCCGGCGTGATCGCGTACAAGATCGCGGCGCACGCAGCCGATCTGGCCAAGGGCCACCCGGGCGCGCAGGATCGCGACAACGCGCTGAGCAAGGCGCGCTTCGAGTTCCGCTGGCAGGACCAGTTCCACCTGTCGCTCGACCCGGACACCGCCAAGGACTTCCACGACGAGACCCTGCCGGCGCCGGCCGCCAAGGGCGCTCACTTCTGCTCGATGTGCGGCCCGAAGTTCTGCTCGATGAAGATCACCGAGGAAGTGCGGCAGATGGCCGCCGCGCAGGCGAGCTCGGAGATCGAGGCCGGCATGGCCGCGAAGGCAGCGGAGTTCCGCGACGCCGGCCAGAAGCTCTACGCCGGCGGCGACGACCACCACTAGCCGTCACCTCGCCAGGCGCCGGCGCAGGTCGTCGAGCAGCCACCGGCCGGCGCGGCCGAGCGGGCGGTCGCGGACGTGCGCGGCGTAGATCGGCAGCGGCCGGCTCGGCGCCAGGGTCTCGTCGCTGACGTCGAGCTCGACCAGGCGGCCGTCCGCGAGGTACGGCTCGATCAGGAACGGCGGCATCTTGCACCAGCCGAAGCCGGCGAGCAGGAAGTCGAGGCGCCGGCCGAGGTCGACGAACCGCCAGACCCGGCTGCTGATGATCCCGTAGCTCGGCCCGTCGCCGCCGCTCGACAGCACGAGCTGCACGTGGGCCTCGAGGTCGGCGCGGCTCAGCGTGCGGCCGAGCTGCGCGAGCGGGTGGCCGGCGGCGGCGACCGGCGTGAGCCGCGCGTCCATGATCGGATAGACCGTCAGGTCGTCGGGCGGCGCGGGCAGCAGCAGGCAGAACGCCAGCGACGCGGAGCCGTCGCGCAGGCGTCGCTCGGCGCCGCTGACGCCCTCGGTCGAGAACGACACCGGCAGATCCGGGAACTCGTCCTGCAGCGCGCGCAGGCTGTGGATCAGCGGCCCGGTCGGCACCAGCGGATCGATCGCCAGGGCCAGCGCCGGCTCGAGGCCGATCCGCGTGCCGGCGGCGATCGCGGCGAACCGATCCGCGCTCGCGAGCACCAGCCGCGCCTGGTCGACGAGCGCCGCGCCGACGGCGGTCAGGGTCGGCCGGTGCTTGCGGCGATCGAACAGCTCGACCCCGTGCGCATCCTCCACCGCCTTGACCGCCTGGCTCACGGCGGACTGGACCCGGCCGAGCGCGCGGCCGGCCGCCGAGAAGCTGCCGGTATCGCTGATGGTCACCAGGACACGCAGCTGGTCGAGCGTGAGGCTAGCAAGCAATATCCATCACTCCAGGTGATGGTTTCTATCAGAAATCTATCCCTTTTCAAGAACTCACGCGCTGCCTATATCCAGTGCATGCGTACGCTACTCGTTGTCGAAGCCAGTCCCCGCGGTGACCAGTCCATGTCGCGCGGGCTCACCCGGCGGTTCGTCGAGGCCTGGACCCGCAACCATCCCGAGGGTCGGGTCGTCGTCCGGGACCTGATCCAGACCGAGCTGCCGTTCGTGACCCGGCCGTGGCTCGATGCGTACTTCACGCCGCCCGATCGCCAGACCGCGGAGATGAAGCAGCGCCTGCGGCTGTCCGACGAGCTGGTCGCCGAGCTGCTGGCCGCCGACGACCTCGCGATCGGCACGCCGGTCTACAACTACAATGTTCCGGCCGTGCTCAAGGCCTATATCGATCACATCGTCCGCAAGGGCCTGACCCTGGGCGTCACCGGCGAGGGCCTCGTCCACGGCAAGAAGTGCACGATCCTCATGGCGTCCGGCGGGGTCTACACCGAGGGCTCGCCGATCCGCGACCGCGACCTCGCGACCAGCTACCTGCGGCTGATCCTGAAGGTGATCGGCATCGAGGACGTCACGGTCGTGGCCGGCGGCAACGCCAAGGCGGTCGACCTGGGCCAGCTGACGCGGGACCAGTTCCTGGAGCAGCACGAGCCCCAGGTCGCGGCGGCCGCCCGGGCCTGACGGGGCTATGCCTCGACGGCCTCGACCGGCGGCGCGGGCGCGGGCTCGACGGGCTCGGGCTCGGCGGGTGCGGGCTCGACGGGCTCGGCGGGCTCGGGCTCGACGGGCTCGACCGGCTCCGGCAGCTCGCCGCCCGCGAGCAGGATCGCCAGCTCGTCCTCGCCGATCACCCGCACGCCGTGCTTGTGCGCGCCGTCGAGCTTGGCCTTGCCGGTGTCCGCGCCGGCGACGAGGTAGCTGGTCTTCTTGCTGACCGAGCCGGCGACCTTGCCGCCGGCGACCTCGATCCGCTTCTGCACGTCGCCGCGCGGCTGGGTCAGGGTGCCGGTCACGACCAGCGTCTTGCCGGTCAGCGGCCCCTCGTTGACCACGCGCACCGGCTGCGCCGGATCGACGCCGCGCTCGGCGAGCTTGTCGAGCACGGCGATGACGTGCGGGTCGCGCAGGAACTTGTCGACGCTCTCGGCGATGGTCTCGCCGATGCCGTCGAGCTCGCACAGCTGGGCGACGAACCCCGCCGTGTCGGTCGCCGCCACCGCGGCGCGCAGCTGGCTCAGCGTGCCGTACTTCTCGGCGATCGGCCGGGCGAGCACCCCGCCCAGGTTGGCGATACCGAGCGCGGCGAGCAGCCGCGCGAACGTCGCGTCGGCCTTGGCCTTGGCGATCGCCGCGATCAGGTTCTCCGCCGACAGCTTGCCGAACCGCTCGAGCGCGAGCAGCTGCTCGGCGCTCAGCACGAACAGGTCCGACACGTCGTGGACGAGCTTGCTGTCGACCAGCTGGGCGACGACCTTCTCGCCCAGGCCGTCGATGTTCATCTGGCCGCGCGACGCGAAGAACTCGATCGCCGCGAGCTGCTGCGCCGGGCAGCCGAGCCGGTTGGGGCACAGCAGCGCGACCTTGCCCTCCTCGCGGATCAGCTCGGACTGGCACGACGGGCAGTGGGTCGGCGCCACCACCGCCGGGCCCTCGCCCTGGTCCATCACCGCCAGGATCTGCGGGATGATCTCGCCGGCCTTCTCGAGCAGCACGCGGTCGCCGAGGTGCAGCCCGAACCGCGCGACGATGTCCCAGTTGTGGACCGACGCGCGCGACA
Source organism: Kofleriaceae bacterium (assembly GCA_036404335.1). Lineage (GTDB taxonomy): Bacteria > Myxococcota_A > Polyangia > Haliangiales > Haliangiaceae > JABFXX01. The sequence continues at coordinate 7,121 of DASWOO010000364.1, read as the reverse complement.
CCGTCGTGCCCGACACGTCGACCGGATCGAGCCGGGCGACCGGCGTCACCGTGCCGGTGCGGCCGACGTTGAGCTCGATCTCGCGCAGGATCGTCGTGACCTGGCGCGCGGGGAACTTGTAGGCGATCGCCCAGCGCGGGAACTTGGCGGTGGTGCCGAGCGCGGTGCGCTGCGCGAAGTCGTCGACCTTGATCACCAGGCCGTCGAGCTCGTAGGCCAGGCCGTCGCGGCGATCCTGCCAGCTGTGGATGCAGGCGATCAGCTCGTCCCAACTCTGCGCCTTGGTGTTGTGATCGGAGGTCTGCAGGCCGAGCGCGCGGAGCCGCGCCAGCGAGGCGAGGTGGCCGTCGGCGATCCGCTCGCCGTCGACGACCTCGTACAGGATCGTGCGCATCGGCCGCTTGGCGACCTCGCGCGGGTCCATCTGCTTGATCGAGCCGGCGGCGGTGTTGCGCGGGTTCTTGAACGGCGGCTCGCCGGCCTCGGCGCGCGCGGCGTTGATCGCCGCGAACTCGGCCTTGGTCATGTAGATCTCGCCGCGCACGACGAGCACGTCGAGCGGCTCGCTCAGCCGGAGCGGCACGCCGCGGACCATGCGCGCGTTGGCCGTCACGTCCTCGCCGATCCGCCCATCGCCGCGGGTCGCCGCCAGGGTCAGCACGCCGGCCGTGTAGGTCAGCTCGATGCCGAAGCCGTCGATCTTGGGCTCGATCGAGAACACCGGCACGTCGCCGTCGAGGCCCTTGACCACGCGGTCGTAGAACGCCTTGAGGTCGGCCTCGTCGTAGGTGTTGTCGAGCGACAGCATCGCGACCGGCCGGGTGACCTTGGGGAACTGCGACACCGGCGCGTGGCCGACCCGCCGGGTCGGCGACCAGGCGACGATCCAGTCCGGGTGCGCGGCCTCGGTCGCCACCAGCGTGCGGTTCAGCGCGTCGTACTCGCTGTCGCTGATCGTCGGGTTGGCTTCGACGTAGTAGCGGCGATCGTGCTCGGTCAGCTCGTCCACCAGCGCCAGGTACTCGGTCCGCGGGTCTGCCATGACCGGGCGAGCATACCCGGCGACCGCGGCTCAGTGGCGCAGGTGCTGCGGGCGCTTGCGGCCGGCGATCAACGCGTCGAGATCCTGCTCGGCGATCGAGTCCTCGTCGAGCGCGAACTCGCCCGACGCCAGCTCCTCGATGTCGTCGAGCTCGTCGGTGCGGACCGAGCCGATCGCCAGGTCGTCGGGCGGCCACGGCAGGCCGCCGTCGAGCTCGGCGAGCGGGACCGGGGCGGTGATCTGGCCATCGCCCATCGAGTCGCGCGACAGCCGGTCGGACGACCAGCGGTCCGGGTCGGCCGGTGGCTCGGGGCGCGGGTCCACCAGCGGCTCGGTCGGCACCCGGACCGGCGGCGGCGGCGGCTCGCTCGGCGCGCGCGGCCGCGGCTTGTGGCCGACGATGCAGCCGGCCACGACCTTGACCTGGAACGGCCGGTCACCGAAGTAGGCGTCGATCGCCTCCTTGATGTACCAGAACACGTCCTGCATCTCCTGGCCGTCGCCGGCGATCGCCTTCCAGCCCGCGAGCGGCCCGTACTCGATCACCGGCGCGAGGAACAGCTCGCGCGAGCTGCGGAACAGCAGCGAGAACTCCTCGACCTCGACCCGGCCGGTCAACCCGGCGTCGCCAAGCCACGCCTCGGCGCGCTCGACCTCGGGGTAGCTCGCGACGTGGTGCTCGAGCCGGTCGAGCGCGTCGTGCTTGTCGTGCTTGACCAGGACCTCGCGGTACAGGTCGTGGAACTCGGCGAACGTGCCGGCCAGCGGCAGGGTCACGCGGACCTCGCCGCCCGGCTTGGCGACCCGCGCGAAGTCGCGCAGCGCGGTCTCGCTGCTCGGCATGTCGTGGACCCCGAGGTTGCACACCACCAGGTCGTAGACCTCGTCGGCGAACGACAGCTTGGGCACCGCGCTCTCGGTGCGGAAGAACACGCCGCGGCCGGCGAGCGGGCCGAGCGCGGCGACCTTGCGGCGCACGACGTCGAGCATCGCGCTCGACTCGTCGATCGCGATCAGCCGCGAGCCCTCGGTCATCCGCCGCAGGATCTCGAGGGTCGGCTCGCCGGTGCCGCACGACACGTCGAGCACCTGGCTCCGGGCCGGCACCGCCAGGTCGCGCAGCAGCAGCCGGCCGAACCGCGTGCCCCAGCACGGCGCGATCTCGGCGTCATAGATGCGCGCGAGCTTCTCGAACCTGGGGGAGCGTTTGGCCTGGGCGGTCACGACGCGGACAACTGCGTGCGGAAGCGCGCGACCATATCAAACCGTGAGGCGCGACCTCACGACTATTTGCCGCACCCTGCCGCACCCCGCCCCAGCGATCCGGCGTCACCGTCGGAGCCGGCCCCGCGTGTCAATTTGTGTCGCGCGCGATCAGCGGCCGGCCTTGGCCTGGATGTCCTTGAGCTGGAACACGTAGCCGGTCGCCGCGAGCGGCTTGTGGCAGGCCAGGCACGTCGCCTGGCTCACCGCCGAGCGCGGCGCCTTGTCCGGCCCGAAGATGCCGTAGTTCCAGGTGCCGTTGCGCAACAGCGCGGGGATGTCCTTGCCCCAGCCGGCGCGCGCCTCCATGCCGGCGTAGCCGGTGATCTTGTCGACTACCCAGCTGCCGTCCTTGTCGGCGATCGGCTTCTTGCCGGCGTCGAGCCGGGCGGCGTAGCTGACGACCAGGATGATCGTGCCGTCGGGCAGGGCCTTGCCGGCGCGGGCCGCGGCGAGCCCGGTCGCGTTGATGAACGCCCGGGCGACCGTGCGGTCCTCGTCCTTGCTGGTCGTGCTGTACAGCGTGAAGCCCCGAGGGAAGTCGCGCGGGAACGTCATCTGCGACTGCCTGATCGGCGCGACCTCCGGCGGCTCGGCCGCGTCGCTGCCGGCCGGCTGGCTCGCCCAGAACGCCGACAGATCCTGGATCTCGTCGTCGCTCAGCTGATGCGCGATCGCCGACATCAGGTCGTGCTTGCGCGCGCCCGCCTTGAACGCCGCGAGCGCCTTGCCGAGATAGCGCTCGCGCTGCCCGGCCAGATGCGGCGTGTCGCTGTTCGGGTTGACCGCGGCGTGGCACGCCTGGCAGCTCACCGCCAGCGCCTTGCCCGCGGCGAGGTCCGGCGCCGCGCTGGCCTCCGGCACCGCCGCCGCCGCCACGACCGCGAACCACAAGTAACACCGCATCTGATCTCCTGCCCCGCCAGTCTGCCATCACGCGGCGCGGGCTGGAAGCGCGCGGCCTCGGCTCAGCGCGCCGGGGTGGCGGTGGGCGCGGCGCCCTTCAGCAGGTCGCGGGCCTGGTCGGAGTGGCGCTGGAGGACCGGCTTGGTGGCCTTGAGCCACGCCTGGAGGTCCGGATCGGTCGCGGTGCTGATCGCGGTGTCGACCTTGGCGAGCTCCTTGTCGTGGTCCTGCGACATCATCGTCAGGTACTGCTTGTCGAAGTCGGCGCCCTTGACGGTCTTGAGCTTGGCGACGCTCGCGGTCATGTCCTTGGCGGCCTCGCGATCGGCGTCGGTCTCGGCCTTTTCCATCGGGATCGACGACATGCCGTGCTTCTTGGCGAACGCGGTCAGGTCCTTGTCGGACGCGGTGTGGTCGGTGACCATCGTGTCGGCGTAGCCCTTGACCGCGGCGGTGCCGGACTTCTGCGCCGACTTGCCCAGGTCGGTCTCCATCATGTTGACGTGGTGAAAGTGCTCGACGATCTTGGCGTCGCCGTCGCTGAGCTTGGTGGCCTTGTCGGCCAGCGCGAGCGAGGGCAGGGCGAGCGCGGCGGTGAGAATGAGTGCGAAGGTCTTCATGCGCGCGCCAGATTTGCAAGGCGGAGACCTACGCGGCCATGCCGTGGCGTGATGCAGGGCCGGTCCGGCGTGGCGCCAGCGCGCGGCGTGCGGATCTGGCTGCCCCGCGCGCTGGTCGGGAACGTGGCGGGTGCTACACGCCAGAGGTGTGGCTCGCGCACGCGCTGACCTTGTCGCGGATCCCGCTGGCGATCGCGCTGTGGTGGGTGTGGGGCGAGCCGCTGCCGGCCCTGGCGCTCGTCGCCGCCGCGGCGCTGACCGACACCGCCGACGGCCGGGTCGCGCGCTGGGCCAAGCGCCGCGGCGCGACCGGGCCGGACATCGGCGGCTGGCTCGATCCGGCGGTCGACAAGCTGTTCGTCGCGATCGTGCTCGCCGCGGTCTGGGTCCACACCCGGCAGCTGCTGGTGATCGCGCTGCTCGGCGCGCGCGAGATCGTGCTGGTGCCGCTGATCGGGATCCACGTCGCGCGCCGCGCGCCGCATCGCAAGCTGCAGGCCGACGCGCTGGGCAAGGCCGCGACCGTGGCGCAGTTCATCGCGCTGTGCGTCATCGTGGCCGACCCCGATGCGGTCGCGCCGGGCCTGGCGGCGGCGGCGATCGCGGGCGCGCTGGGGCTCGGCGCGGCGGCGCACTACGTCGCGCTCGCGGTCCGCGACGCCCGCGCGATTCGTGATACCCCAGCGGGATGAAATTCCAGCTGGGTGTTGGAGTCCTCGTCGGGCTCCTCGCGACGGCCGCGCCGGCGGCCGGCAAGGGCCTCACCATCGACGACATGCTCGCCATGCAGCGGGTCGGCGAGCCGGTGCCATCGCCCGACGGCAAGTGGGTCGCGTTCACGGTCCGCGACACCGACCTCGAGGCCAACCGCGGCCGGTTCGACGTGTGGCTCGCCGCCGCCGACGGCTCGAGCGTCCGCCAGCTGACGACCCACCCCGAGAACGACACCGATCCGCAGTGGTCGGCCGACGGCCAGTGGATCTACTTCCTGTCGTCGCGCTCCGGCAGCTCGCAGGTCTGGCGGATCCACCCGACCGGCGGCGAGGCCGAGGTCGTGACCAAGCTGCCGATCGATATCGGCGGATTCAAGGTGTTCCCCGATGGCGTGCGCCTGGTGCTCGCCGCCGACGTGTGGCCCGACGCCAAGACCCTGGCCGAGTCGGCCAGGCGCGACGACGACAAGGCCAAGGCCAAGTCCAAGGCCCGGGCCTACGACCAGCTGATGGTCCGCCACTGGGACACCTGGGAGGACGGCAAGTTCTCGCACCTGTTCGTGTGGACGTCGCCGGCGGCGGGCGGCCGCGCCGATGACGCCCGCGATCTGACCCCGGGCCAGCTGACCGACTCGCCGACCCACCCGTTCGGCGGCATGGACGAGATCGGGATCTCGCCCGACGGCCGGACGATCGCGTTCGTCGCGCGCACCGCCGGTCGCGAGAACGCGTGGCGCACCGGCACCGATATCTTCCTCGCCGCGGCCGACGGCCGGACCCGGCCGGTCAACATCACCGCCAAGAACCTGGCGTACGACTTCTCGCCGACGTTCTCGCCCAACGGCAAGGTGCTGGCGCTGCGCCAGATGATGCGGCCCGGCTTCGAGGCCGACCGCGAGCGGCTGGCGATCTACGACCTGACGACCCACATCACGCGCAACGTCACCGAGGCCTGGGACCGCTCGGTCGGCTCGATCGCGTGGAGCGCCGATAGCAAGACCGTGTTCACCGACACCGACAACGTCGGCAACCACTCGGTGTTCGCGATCGACGTCGCGTCGGCGACCCCCCGGGTGATCGTCGACAAGGGCACCAACAGCGCGCCGCGGCCGATCGGCGATCGCCTGGTGTTCAGCCGCGACACGCTCCGGTCGCCGGCCGAGCTGTACTCGGTCAAGCTCGACGGCTCGGACCTCAAGCAGCTGACCCACTTCAACGACGCGCGCGCCCGGGCGATCACCTGGGGCGACTACGAGCAGTTCGCGTTCAAGGGCGCCAAGGGCGACGAGGTCCACGGCTACGTGATCAAGCCCGCCGGGTTCACGGGCGCCGGGGGCGGCAAGGCGCCGGTCGCGTTCCTGATCCACGGTGGCCCGCAGGGCAGCTTCGGCGATCACTTCCACTACCGGTGGAACCCCGAGGTGTTCGCGGGCCACGGCTTCGCGGTCGTGATGGTCGACTTCCACGGCTCGACCGGCTACGGCCAGGCGTTCACCGACGCGATCCGCGGCGACTGGGGCGGCGCGCCGTACGACGACCTGATGATGGGGCTCGACGCCGCGCTCGCCAAGTATCCGTGGCTCGACAAGGCGCACATGGCCGCGCTCGGCGCGAGCTACGGCGGCTTCATGATCAACTGGATCAACGGCAAGACCGACCGGTTCAAGACCCTGGTCGTCCACGACGGCAACCTCGACGAGCAGATGGCCTACTACGCGACCGAGGAGCTGTGGTTCCCCGAGTGGGAGCACGGCGGCGTGCCGTGGGAGAAGCCCGAGGGCTTCACCAAGCACAACCCGATCGACCTGGTGAAGAACTGGAAGACGCCGACCCTGGTGATCCACGGCGGCCTGGACTTCCGCGTGGTCGAGACCGAGGGCCTGGCGACCTTCACCGCGCTGCAGCGCAAGGGCATCCCGAGCCGGCTCCTGTACTTCCCCGACGAGAACCACTGGGTGGTCAAGCCGCAGAACGCCAAGCGCTGGCACGACGAGGTGCTCGCCTGGATCGACAAGTGGGCGAAGCGCTAACTAACCCAGGGCGAGCTCAGAGGGTGATCGCCGGCGGCTGATCGCTGGGCGTCGGGTCGTCGATCTGCGGCGGCGGGTTGCCCGGCTCCGGCGGCTCGGCCGGCGGGTCGATCCGTGCCGGCTCGCGCTGCGGGTCGCGCTTGACCGGCTCTTGCGGCCGCGGTGGATCGATCTGCGGCTGCTGCGGCGTCGGATCGATCTGCGGCCCCGGGGTCGGCTGCTGCGGGTCCAGCTCCGGGTCGCGCACCGGCGTGGGCTGCGGCTTGGGCTCCGGCGCTGGCGTCGGCGGGTTGGGCGGCGACGGGTCGGGCGCCAGCGGATCGCGCTGCGGGGGGCCCTGATCGCCGGGCGGGTTCGGAGGCGTCGATGGCGGTTGCGACATCCCACCATGTGATGCCAGCGGCGTGCCTCGAGTCGGATCGCGAGCCGGTGCGCTTGGACGCGCAGTCACTGCGCGACATCGCGCGACCGAGCGCTGTTGCCACGGCGCGGTTGCGCGGTAATCGCCGAGCACCCGCGTTGCTGCAGCCATCTCCGACGGAGCGAC
>DASWOO010000363.1:0-4014 GCA_036404335.1 Kofleriaceae bacterium | reverse complement strand
GCACATCTGGTTCCTCAAGAGCCTGCCGTCGCGCATCGGTAACCTGCTCGACATCCCGCTCAAGGATCTCGAGAAGGTCCTGTACTGCGAGGCGTACATCGTCACCAACCCGAAGCAGTCGGGCCTGTCGACCAGCGAGCTCCTGACCGAGGAGCGCTACGGCAAGCTGCTCGACGAGCTGGGCTTCGATGCGTTCGACGCCGGCATGGGCGCCGAGGCGATCCTCCAGCTGCTGCGCGATCTAAACATCGTCGAGCTCGCCGAGACCCTGCGCCAGGAGATGCGCGAGATCACCTCGGAGGCCAAGCGCAAGAAGATCGCCAAGCGGCTCAAGGTCGTCGAGGCGTTCCGCGAGAGCGGCAACAAGCCCGAGTGGATGATGCTGACCATCATCCCGGTGATCCCGCCCGACCTGCGCCCGCTGGTGCCTCTCGACGGCGGCCGGTTCGCGACCTCGGACCTGAACGACCTCTACCGCCGCGTCATCAACCGCAACAACCGTCTGCGCCGCCTCCAGGAGCTCAACGCTCCCGAGATCATCATCCGCAACGAGAAGCGGATGCTGCAGGAGGCCGTCGACGCGCTGTTCGACAACGGCCGCCGCGGCAAGACCATCACCGGCCCGAACAAGCGCCCGCTCAAGTCGCTGAGCGACATGCTCAAGGGCAAGCAGGGCCGGTTCCGCCAGAACCTGCTCGGCAAGCGCGTCGACTACTCGGGTCGTTCGGTGATCGTGATCGGTCCCGAGCTCAAGCTGCACCAGTGCGGCCTGCCCAAGAAGATGGCGCTCGAGCTGTTCACGCCGTTCATCTACAACAAGCTCGAAGAGCGCCACCTGGTCACCACGATCAAGAGCGCCAAGAAGCTCGTCGAGAAGGAGCGGCCGGAGGTCTGGGACATCCTCGAAGAGGTGATCAAGGAGCACCCGGTGCTGCTCAACCGCGCGCCGACCCTCCACCGCCTCGGCATCCAGGCGTTCGAGCCGGTGCTCACCGAGGGTAAGGCGATCCAGCTCCACCCGCTGGTCTGCGCGGCGTTCAACGCCGACTTCGACGGCGATCAGATGGCCGTCCACGTGCCGCTGTCGATCGAGGCCCAGATGGAGGCCCGCGTGCTCATGATGAGCACGAACAACATCCTGTCGCCGGCGAACGGCAAGCCGATCATCGTCCCGTCGCAGGACATCGTGCTCGGCCTGTACAACCTCACCCGCGAGCGGCCGTACGCCCGGGGCGAGTTCAAGGAGGCCGCCGACGGCAAGGTCGCGCAGGGCGTGTTCGGCTCGGTGTCCGAGGTCCGGATGGCGTACGACCACGGCGAGGTCCACCTCCAGGCCGCGATCAAGCTGCGCATGCGCAAGCCCGACGGCGACGGCACCGAGCTGGTGTCGACCACGGTCGGCCGCGCGCTGCTCCGCGACATCTGCCCGCGCCAGATCCCGTTCGACGCGATCAACCGCGTGATGGGCAAGAAGCAGCTCGCCGAGCTGATCGACCTCGTCTATCGCGAGGCCGGCCAGAAGGCGACTGTGCTGCTCGCCGACGCGCTGCGCACGACCGGCTACACCTACGCGACCCGCGCCGGCATCTCGATCTGCCTCGACGACATGGTGATCCCGCCGTCGAAGGACGTCCTGCTCGGTGAGGCGCAGAAGGAAGTCGCCGAGATCGAGGAGCAGTACACCGAGGGCCTCATCACCGACGGTGAGCGCTACAACAAGGTGGTCGACATCTGGGCGCAGGTCGCCGAGCTGATCGCCAAGGACATGATGAAGGAGATCTCGACGGACGAGTTCCGGGATGCCAATGGCGGCAACGTCAAGAAGGCCCCCTCGTTCAACTCGATCTTCATCATGGCCGACTCGGGCGCCCGCGGCTCGCAGCAGCAGATGCGGCAGCTCGCCGGCATGCGTGGCCTGATGGCCAAGCCGTCGGGCGAGATCATCGAGACCCCGATCACCACGAACTTCCGTGAGGGTCTGTCGGTCCACCAGTACTTCATCTCGACCCACGGCGCTCGTAAGGGCCTGGCCGACACGGCGCTCAAGACGGCGAACTCGGGTTACCTGACCCGCCGCCTCGTCGACGTGTCGCAGGACACCATCATCAGCGAGTTCGACTGCGGCACCCGCCAGGGCATGGAGATGATGCCGCTGATCGAGGGCGGCGAGATCATCGAGCGCCTCGGCGATCGGATCCTCGGCCGCGTCGTGCTCGAGGACGTGGTCGACCCGTACACGGGCGAGGTCCTGTGCCCGGCGAACGCGGAGATCACCGAGGACCACGTCAAGGTCATCGACAACGCCGGCATCGATCGGGTGAAGATCCGCTCGGTCCTCGCGTGCGAGACCCGGCGCGGCATCTGCTCGCTGTGCTACGGCCGCGACCTGGCGCGCGGTCACATGGTGAACATCGGTGAGGCGGTCGGCGTGATCGCGGCGCAGTCGATCGGCGAGCCCGGTACCCAGCTGACCATGCGTACGTTCCACATCGGTGGCGTCGGTCAGATCCGCACCGAGCAGTCGTCGCTCGAGGCCCGCAACGAGGGCACCGTCAAGCTCAACAACGTCCAGCTGGTCAAGAAGAAGGACCACTGGGTGGTGATGAACCGCCAGGGCGAGCTGACCCTGGTCGACGACATCGGCCGCGAGCGCGAGCGCTACGGCCTGCAGTACGGCGCGCGGCTGATGATCGCCGACGGCACCCGGGTCAAGGCGAGCCAGCTGCTCGCCGAGTGGGACCCCTTCGCGATGCCGATCGTCACCGAGGTGTCGGGCTACGTGAAGTACGGCGACATCATCGAGGGCGTGACCATGCAGGACTCGCTCGACGAGATCACCGGCCTGTCGCGCAAGACGATCGTCGAGTCCAAGGACGCGGACAGCCGCCCGCGGATCACGCTCAAGGACGCCGACGGCAACACCGTCAAGCTGCCGAACAACGACGGCGAGGGCCGGTACTTCCTGCCGGTCGGCGCGAACATCTACGTCAACGACGGCGACTACGTCGAGGCCGGTGACGTGATCACCAAGATCTCGCGCGAGACCACCAAGACCAAGGACATCACCGGCGGTCTAACCCGCGTGGCCGAGCTGTTCGAGGCGCGCAAGCCGAAGGATCACGCGGTCATCTGCGAGATCGACGGCACCGTGCACTTCGGCAAGGACACCAAGGGCAAGCGCAAGGTGCTCGTCGTCCCCGAGGTCGGCGATCCGTCCGAGTATCTGATCCCCAAGGGCAAGCACCTGTCGGTCCGCGAGGGCGATCGGGTGCGCGCCGGCGAGGCGCTGATGGACGGCCCGGCCAACCCGCACGACATCCTCAAGGTCCTCGGCGAGCGCGCGCTCGCCAAGTACCTGGTCGACGAGATCCAGGAGGTCTACCGCCTCCAGGGCGTGCGCATCAACGACAAGCACATCGAGGCGATCGTCCGCCAGATGCTGCGCCGCGTGTCGGTGTCGGACCCGGGCGACACCAACTTCCTGCTCGAGGAGCACGTCGAGAAGCACATCTTCGAGGAGGAGAACGAGCGCGTCATCGTCGCCGGTGGCCAGCCGGCCAAGGGCGACGCGCTGCTGCTCGGTATCACGAAGGCGTCGCTGTCGACCGAGTCGTTCATCTCGGCGTCGTCGTTCCAGGAGACCACCAAGGTGCTGACCGAGGCGTCCATCAACGGGCGCGTAGACTACCTGCGCGGCCTCAAGGAGAACGTGATCATGGGTCGCCTGATCCCCGCGGGCACCGGCCTGGGCGCCTACAAGCGCCTGACGGTCGATGTCCAGGTGGATGAGGATGCCGGTTACGGCACGATGGGCGCGGACGATGATGGCGTCGACGAGGACGCCGTCGACACCGCGGTCGAGTAAGCTCGAACCCGACCAAGATCCGTCGAACGGCCGGTGACCCCGGCCGTTTGGCGTTTTCGGCAAGGCTTCGGCACGGCTGTGACCGATGCAAGCGCGGCGCTGGTTAGCGCTTGCACTCCGTCGGTGCCTGGCTATCCTCCGCGGCGATG
>DASWOO010000362.1:0-3638 GCA_036404335.1 Kofleriaceae bacterium | reverse complement strand
GTGCCCGGCCTCGCCAAGACGCTCGTGATCCGGACGCTCGCGGACGCCTGCGACGGCGTGTTCTCGCGCATCCAGTTCACGCCCGACATGCTGCCCGGCGACATCGTCGGCACGCAGATCTTCAACCCGCGCGAGGGCACGTACACCGTCCGCAAGGGCCCGGTGTTCGGCAACCTGATCCTCGCCGACGAGATCAACCGCGCGCCGGCCAAGGTGCAATCCGCGCTGCTCGAGGCCATGCAGGAGAAGCAGGTCACGCTCGGCGATCACACCTTCAAGCTCGCCGATCCGTTCCTCGTCCTCGCCACCCAGAACCCGATCGAGCAGGAGGGCACCTATCCCCTGCCCGAGGCCCAGCTCGACCGGTTCATGCTGAAGATCAAGGTCGGCTACCCGACCCGCGACGAGGAAGTGAAGATCGTCGACCGGATGGCCGGCGCCGGCGCCGAGCCGAGCGCCACCAAGGTCATGGCGATCGACGACATGATCGCCGCGCGCGAGGTCGCCCGCCAGGTGTTCGTCGACGACAAGGTCAAGCGCTACGCCGTCGACCTGGTCGCCGCGACCCGCGATCCCAAGGCGAGCAACCTCGCCGCGCTCGCGCCGCTGATCGACAACGGCGCCTCGGTTCGCGCGTCGATCTCGCTGATCAAGGTCGCCAAGGCCCAGGCCCTGCTGTCGGGCCGCAGCTACATCTCGCCGCACGACGTCAAGACGATCGCCCACGACGTGCTCCGCCACCGCATCCTCGTCAGCTACGAGGCCGAGGCCCAGGGCAAGACCACGGATCACGTCATCGCGCAGATCCTCGAGAACGTGCCCGTCCCGTAGAGGTCGCCATGCTGCCCGCCGAGATCGCGCAAGCCGTCAAGCGCATCCAGTTCGTCACCGGCCGCCAGGTCTCCGACGTCATGGCCGGCGCTTATCTATCGGTGTTCAAGGGCCGAGGCATGGAGTTCGACGAGGTCCGGCCGTACACGCCGGGCGACGACATCCGCGCCATCGACTGGAACGTCACCGCGCGCACCGGCGAGCCGCACATCAAGCGGTTCGTCGAGGAGCGCGAGCTCACCGTCATGCTGCTGGTCGACGTCAGCGCGTCGCAGGACTTCGGCTCGGGCCGGCGCTCCAAGCTCGAGGCCGCGGTCGAGCTGTCCGCGCTGCTCGCGATGAGCGCGGTCGAGAACGGCGACAAGGTCGGCATGCTGCTGTTCCACGGCGGTGCCGACCTGTACATCCCGCCGCGCAAGGGCGGCAAGCACGCGCTGCGCATCGTCCGCGAGGTGCTCGCGCGCGGCGAGACCCGGCCGGCCGGTTCGGTGCGGCGGGCGATGATCGAGGTGCCGCGCGCGGTGCGCAAGTGGTTCGCGCGGCTCGTCGCGCAGACCAAGGACGAGCCGCGGCGCTCGACCAGCATCGCCGCGGCGCTCGAGTTCTGCCGCCAGGTGCTGCCGCGCCGCGCCGTGCTGTTCCTGGTGTCCGACTTCCTCGACGATAACTACCTCCAGGTCCTGCGCCATGCCAACCGCAAGCACGACGTGGTCGCGGCGCTGATCACCGACCCGCGCGAGGCCGAGATGCCGCCCGCGGGCCTGGTCACGCTCGAGGACGCCGAGACCGGCCAGACCCGGCTGGTCGACACCCGCTCGGCCGCGTTCCGCGCCGACCTCGCCGCGCAGGCGCAGCGCCGCCAGGACACGCTGAAGACCCAGCTGCGCACGACCGGCATGGACCTGGTCGTGTTCGACGCGGCGGGCTCGATGGTCGATCCCCTGCTCCGGTTCTTCCGCGAGCGTGAAAGGCGGCTCCGCCGATGATGACGACGAGCATCCAGCGATCCGCGCTGGCCTGTGCGCTCGGCCTGGCGGCGACCATCGCCGTCGCGGCGTGCGGCCACCACGCCGAGGACGCGCCCGCCCAGGTCGCGCCCGAGCCGAGCAAGGACGCGATCACCAAGACCACCGAGAACGGCCCGGTCAAGGTCACGGTCCGGCTGTGGCCAGCCAAGCCGAGCCTGGTCGACCCGCTGTACGTCCGGCTCGAGGTCGAGGCCCCGGCCGGCATCGCGATCGACATCCCGCTGCAGGACGTCGGCGGCGAGCTCGGCCGGTTCCAGATCGAGCACCTCGTGCCCGACGACACCCGCGGGGCCGACGGCGGCCAGCACCTGCGCCGCACGTTCACCCTGCTCGCCCACGCCAGCGGCCGCCAGCGCATCCCGCCGCTGCGGCTCGAGATGACCGACGCGCGTAAGGCCACGCCCGAGACCAGGCCGCAGGAGATCCTGACCGACGAGCTGGCGTTCGAGATCGCGCCGGTGTCGGCCGAGGCGGCCGCCGCGCCGCTCAAGGCCGCGCTCGGCGAGCTCGACGCCGACGTCGGCGGGCTCAGCTGGGTCGAGCTGCTCGCGCTGATCTTCGGCGCGGCGATCCTCGGCGCCGGCGGCGTGCTCTGCTACCGCGCGCTGCGCGCCCGCCGCCGCGTCGCCCTGCAGCGCTCGGCCTACGACGAGGCGGTCGCCGAGCTACACGCGCTCGAGGCCACCGGCGCGCCGGATCCGGCCGCGGCCGACAGCTGGTTCGTCCAGCTGTCGGCGATCGTCCGGCGCTACCTCGAGCAGCGCTACGACATCCGCGCCCCCGAGCTGACCACCGAGGAGTTCCTGCTGGTCGCGACCGCGCGCCCCGAGCTGACCGCCGAGCACCGCGCGCTCCTGACCTCGTTCCTCGAGCGCTGCGACCGGGTCAAGTTCGCCGGCTACCGGCCGGACACCGACGAGTCGATCGCGTCGCTCAAGGCCGCGCGCGGCTTCGTCGAGGACACCCGACTGCGCGAGCCGATCCGGAAGGCGGCGTAACGCCATGGAGACGATCATCCGCGGCCTGTACGGCCTGTTCCACGTCGAGCCGACCCACCCGTACCTCTTGCTGCTGGTCGTGCTCGCGCTGCCCGCCTACGCGCTGTCGCGGCGCTCGGCCGGCCGCATCGTGTTCTCGTCGCTGCGCGCGCTGCCGCTCGGCGGCCACACCTGGCGCACCCGCCTGGCCTGGCTGCCCGACGCGCTGATCGCGCTCGGCGTGGTCGCCCTCGTGCTCGCGCTGACCGGGCCGCGCGCCGGCGATCGCGCCGCGCGGGTTCGCCGCCAGGGCATCGCGATCATGATGGTCGCCGACGTCTCGGGCTCGATGCGCGCGCTCGACATGTCGGAGAAGAACCGCGAGCTGACCCGGCTCGACGTCGTCAAGCAGGCGTTCGAGCAGTTCGTGCTCGGCGGCGGCCAGCTCAAGGGCCGGCCCGACGACGCGATCGGCCTGATCGCGTTCGCCAGCTACGCCGAGACCCGCAGCCCGATCACGCTGGACCACGGCAACCTCGCCAACGCCGCGCGCGAGGTCACGTTCGCCCGCGACGACGAGAGCGGCACCGCGATCGGCGCCGGCCTCGAGCTCGCGGTCCAGCGGCTCGCCGACTACAAGGCCGCGAGCCGGATCGCGATCCTCCTGACCGACGGCGACTCGAACATCCACGAGATCGACGAGGACACCGCGATCGACGACGCGGTCAAGGCCGGGATCAAGGTCTACACGATCGGCGTCGGCGGCAAGGCGCCGACCATGGCCAAGGTCCCGCAGCCCGAC
>DASWOO010000361.1:0-7285 GCA_036404335.1 Kofleriaceae bacterium | reverse complement strand
GTCGGTCTACTTCAAGGGCTCGAAGGTCAAGGTCGAGCTGGCGCTCGTCACCCACAAGAAGCAGCACGACAAGCGCGCCGCCAAGCGCGAGGCCGACGACAAGCGCGAGATCGATCGGGCGATGAAGCGCCACGGCTAGCGGCTCAGGGCATGATCACGATGCGGCGGCCGGCGTCGGCGGTGGTCCAGGCGGTGTCGACGGCGGTGAGCGGGGTCGGGTCGAGGTCGATGGTCAGCGAGCCGGCGTGGGCGAGCAGGCCGGGCAGCTCGCGGGCGATCTCGGCCGGCGTGACCGAGCCCAGGCCGCTGCCGAGCATCGCCAGGTTCATGCTGCGCAGGACGTGCGGCGAGAGCGGGAGGCTGCCGCCGGCGCTCTGGCCGATGTTGACGTAGCGGACCCGCTTTGCGAGGTGCGCGCGCGACGCGAGCAGCGCGGCCAGGGTGGCCTCGGCCGGCGCGCCCCACAGGTAGTCGAGCACGATGTCGGTGCCGTGACAGGTCAGCTCCTGGCGGAGCTGCTCGGCGAAGTCGGGCGCGTCGAGCTGCAGCACGTGGTCGGCGGCGAGCCGGCCGAGCACCTGGGGGTTGCGGCCGACCGCGACGACCCGGCCGGCGCCGAGCACCCGCGCGAGCTGCACCGCGAGCTGGCCGCTCGTGCCGGTCGCGCCGAGCACCAGCACGCGCTCGCCGGCGGTCAGCTCGGCGCGCAGCCGCAGCGCGAGCCAGCTCGAGCTCGCCGGGTTGACCAGCGCCGCCACCCGCTCGGGCGCGAGCTGGCGCGGGACCTCGAGGACGCGGGACGGATCGACCGCGGCGCGCTCGGCGAACGTGCCGTACGGCGGCCGGAGCCAGCCGATGTACGCGCGTCGGCCGTCGGGCAGCTCGGCGACGCCATCGACGCCCGGGATCATCGGGTACTGCTTGTGGCTGCTGTAGTGCGTGCCGTTGGCGTGGATCCGCACCAGCTGGTGCAGGCCGGCCGCGAGCACCCGCGCCGAGACCTCGCCGCCGGCGAGCGGCGGATCGGCAAACTCCTCGGCGCGCGGAGCGGAGGTGGGGTCGTGAAGGACGGCGGCGAGCATCGCGGCGACTGTAGCGCGCGATGCCTGGCCCGGGTGGCTTGCGCTGGCCGGTGAATGTGCATAAGTATGCGGCGCCATGCATACCGCCGCCGTGTTCGGAGCTGCCGGCTACGCCGGGCTCGAGCTGATCAAGTTGATCGCCGGGCACCCGGGCGTGCGCCTGGTCGCCGCGGCGAGCGACGCGCGGGCGGGCACCCCGGTCGACGACCTGGCCGGGACCCAGACCGGCCTCAGCTTCGAGGCGACGACCGCGCCGGTGATGGCCGAGGCCGAGCTCGTGCTGCTGGCGACGCCGCCCGAGCCGGCGTCCGAGCTGGCCAAGCGGTTCGTGGCCAAGGGCACGCGGGTCGTCGACCTGTCGAACGCGCACCGCGCGGATGCGCACGCGGTGTACGGCCTGACCTCGCTGTTCGCCGGCGAGGTCGGCGGCGCCGCGCTGGTCGCGAACCCGGGGTGCTACGCGACCGCGGTGATCACGGCGCTGGCCCCGGTGATCCGGCACGCGCTGGTCGAGCCGATGATCGCCGTCGCGGCCGGCTCGGGCGTGACCGGCGCCGGGCGGACCGCGGACGAGGCGATGTCGCTCGGCGAGATGTACGGCGAGGTCCGCGCCTATAAAGTCCTGCGGCACCAGCACGTGCCGGAGATCGAGACCGCGCTGGCGCGGCTGGCGTTCGACGAGACCGCGCGGCCGCGGGTGTCGCTGACCACGCACCTCTTGCCGGTCGCGCGCGGCATCTTCGTGACGGTGACCGCCCGGCAGCGCGCCGCGATCTCGAGCGAGGCGCTGGTCGCGCGCTACCGCGAGATGTACGCCGGCGACCGCACGGTGGTGGTCGCGGCGTCGCCGGAGCAGGTCTCGCTGCGCCGGGTGGTCGGCACCAACACCTGCGCGGTCGGCGTGGCGTCGGAGAACGTGCCCGGTGGGTTCGTGGTGATCACCGCGGCGATCGATAACTTGCTCAAGGGCGCCGCCGGCCAGGCGGTCGAGAACATGAACCTGATGCTAGGGCTCGACCGCTACGCGGGGCTCCAGCATCTGGCGAGGCATGCATGATTATGCAAGAGATTCGCGCGTGAAGCTGCCGAAGGGATTTCGCTTCGCCGGGGTGGCCGCGGGCATCCGGCCGAGCAAGCCGGACACGGCGCTGTTCGTCTCGGACCGCGACGCGGCGTGCGCCGGGGCGTTCACGGTGAACCGCGCGCGGGCGGCGCCGGTGGCCGACGCGGCGAGGCGGCTGCCGGCCGAGGGCATGCGCGCCGTGCTGGTGACCAGCGGCAACGCCAACGCGCTGACCGGGCCGGCGGGGATCGAGGCGGTCGAGGCGATGCTGGTGGCGTCGGCGGCCGCGCTCGGCGTGGCGCCGGCCCAGGTGGTGAGCGCGTCGACCGGGGTGATCGGGATGCGGATGCCGGCGGACAAGGTGATCGCGGCGCTGCCCAGGTGCGTCGCGCAGCTGGGGCCCGATCCGGGGCCGGCCGCCGAGGCGATCATGACGACCGACACGACCAAGAAGCTGGCGTCGCGGACGATCACGGCCGGCGGCGTGTCGGTCACGCTGACCGGGATCTGCAAGGGCTCGGGGATGATCGCGCCGCAGCTGGCGACGATGATCGCCGTGGTCGTCACCGACTGCGCGATCGACGCGGCCAGCCTCGACGCGGCGATCCGGGAGGCGACGCCGGGCACGTTCGGCCAGCTGGTGGTCGACGGCGACATGAGCACCAACGACAGCGTGTTCGTGCTCGCCAACGGCGCGGCGGGCAACCCGCGGGTCGCCGCCGGCTCGCCGGACCACGCGGCGTTCATCGCGGCGCTGACCGATCTGTTCGACGAGCTGGCGCGCGACATCGCGTCGGACGGCGAGGGCGCGACCAAGCGGCTCGAGTGCCGGGTCACCGGCGCGCCGACCGTCGCGATCGCCCGCGACCTCGCGAGGTCGATCTGCGGCTCGTCGCTGGTCAAGGCGGCGATGTTCGGCCAGGACCCCAACTGGGGCCGGATCCTCGCCACGGTCGGCGCGCGGGCGGGCTCGCAGGGCTGGGACCTCGAGCCGGCGCGCGCGGCGGTCGCGATCCAGGGCACGACGGTGTTCGACGGCGCGCCCGCGGTGTTCGAGCGCGCGCAGCTCAAGGCCCGGCTGGGCGAGCCCGAGGTCGTCGTCACGGTCGACCTGCGCAGCGGCGGCGCCGCCGGCAAGGCCTACGGCTGCGACCTGTCGTACGACTACGTCAAGCTCAACGCCGACTACACCTCGGTGCTGTTCGAGGCACCCGACGGCGGCGTGCGCAAGGACGACCGGCTCGGCAACTACTCGCCGGCGTTCAAGCGCGCGCTGCTGGTCCAGGCGCTGGGCTACATGTCGCGGTTCCGCGGCACGCGCTGCGTGATCACCTACGGCGGCGCGGCGATGACCCGCGACGGGCTCAAGCGCGCGTTCTGCGAGGACGTGCTGCTGCTGCGCTCGGTCGGCCTGGCGCCGATCGTGGTCCACGGCGGCGGCGCCGAGATCACCCCGGCGTCGGAGCTGCGCCTGGTCGAGATGGCGACCAGCGCGGTCAACGCCGAGCTGGTGACGATCCTCAACCGCGCCGGGGCGTTCGCGGTCGGGATGTCGGGCAAGGACGCGGCGCTCCTGCGCGCGCAGCCGGCGGGCGACGGCGCCGAGCTGACCGCGGTCAACACGCCGTTCCTCGAGTCGCTGATCGCCCAGCAGTACGTGCCGGTGATCTCGCCCGTCGGGCTCGGCGTCAACGGCGAGAGCTACGTGCTCGACCCCGACGCCGTCGCCGCCGGCATCGCGCGCGCGCTCGGCGCCGACAAGCTGATGTACCTCGCCGACGTCCCGGGCATCGTCGAAGCCGGCGAGCTGATCAGCGACCTGACCCCGGCCACGCTCGGCGCCCGGCTCGCCGCCGGCGGGCTCGCCGGCGACATGGCCGGCAAGGCCACCGCGGCGCTGGCCGCGCTCGCCGGCGGGGTCCGCGCGGTCCACGTCATCGACGGCCGGATCCCGCACAACCTGATCGCCGAGCTGTTCACCGACACCGGGGTCGGCACGATCGTGCGAGGCGACGCGTAGTGGCCGAGGCCGCGGGCACCCAGCAGCGGCGCGCGCTGATCGTCGAGCTGGTGCGCAGCCGCCACGTCGCCACCCAGGACGACCTGCGCGGCCTGCTCCGCGCGCGCGGCCTCGCGGTGACCCAGGCGACCCTGTCGCGCGATCTGGCCCGGCTGCGCGCGCGGCGGGTGTCGCTGCCCGGCGGCGGCACGGCCTACGAGGTCGACCCGCCGGGCGGGGCCGCGGCCCAGCTCGCCGCGATGGCGTCGCTGGTCACCGGCGTCCGCGAGGGCGCGGCGATCGTCGTCGTCCACACCCGGCCCGGCGCCGCGCAGGCGGTCGCCGCGGTCGTCGACCAGTCGCGGCTCGACAGCATCATCAGCTCGATCGCCGGCGACGACACGATCTTCCTGGTCCCGGCGCGCAAGGTCACGACCGCGGTGCTGGCCCGCTCGCTGCGCCAGCTGTTCAGTCCCGGTGATATGGCTCGCCGCGGATGATCCGGAACCCGCGATAGATCTGCTCCATGACCAGCACGCGCACCAGCCGGTGCGCGATCGTCAGCTTGCCGAACGCCAGGAGCTTGCGGGCCCGGCGGCGCACCGCGTCGGTGTGGCCGTCGGCGCCGCCGATCGCGAACACGACCGGCGCGCCGCCGCCGTGCTGCTGCTCGTGGCCCAGGATGTCGGCCGCGAACTGCTGGCTGGTCAGCGCCTCGCCGCGCTCGTCGAACGCGTAGAGGTGCGCCGCGGCGGGCAGGGCGGCGATGAGCCCGGCCTCGTCCCTGGCCTCGTGCACCGTCAGCGTGCAGTACGGCCGCAGCCGCTTGCGGTACTCGTCCTCGGCGGCGACGAGGTACGGCTCCTTGAGCCGGCCGACGACCGAGACCTGGATCTTCATCGCTCAGCGCGCGTCGGCGGTGTCGTAGCCCTCTTCGACCGGGATCCGGGCGTCGGCGGGCACCTCGATCGCGACGCGCGGCGCGTCGTTCCACAGGCCCTCGAGATCGTAGTGCTCGCGCGCCGAGTGCAGGAACACGTGGATCACGAAGTCGCCGTAGTCGAGCAGCGACCACTGGCCGGTGCGCGCGCCCTCGGTGCCGATCGGACGCTCGCCGCCCTCGGCCTTGAACCCCGTCGTGATGCCCTCGGCGATCGCGTCGACCTGGCGGTCGGAGCGGCCGGAGACCACGAGCTGGTAGTTGCAGAACGAGCACAGGTCGCGGACGTCGAGCAGCACCGGCTCGAGCGCCTTCTTGTCGAGCGCGAACGCCAGGGCGCGCAGCGCACCGTCGAGGCCTTCGGTGGTCTGCGTCGGGGCCGGGCCCGTCGCGCCGTCACCGTCGGCCTGGGCCTTCTTCTTGGCAGACGCCGAGCGCGCCCGGCCCTGCGTGGAGGGCCCGGACGGCTTCACCGACTGATCTCGCTTCTGGGATGGCTTGCTGGTCACCTTGCTCATGCGCTCCTGATTTGGCCACTACCGCGTACCACGAACTTGGTGGTCGTGAGTCCCTCGGCGCCCATCGGCCCGTAGGCGTGCAGCCGGGTCGTCGAAATCCCGATCTCGGCGCCCAGCCCCAGCTCGCCGCCATCGGCGAACCGGGTCGAGGCGTTGACCATCACCGTCGACGAGTCGACCTCGCGCAGGAACCGCTCGGCGATCGCCGGGTCGCTGGTCAGGATCGATTCGGTGTGGCTCGAGCCATAGCGCTCGATGTGGGCGATCGCCGCGTCGAGGCCGTCGACCACCCGGACCGCCAGGATCAGATCAAGGTACTCGGCGCGCCAGTCGTCCTCGCTCGCCGGCACGGCCGCGGGCCCGGCGATCGCCAGGACCAGCTCGTCGCCGCGCAGCTCGACCCGCCCGGCCAGCCGCTCGATCAGCCGCGGCACGAACGCCGGGGCGATCGCGCGGTCGATCAGCAGGGTCTCGAGCGCGTTGCACACGCCGGGGCGCGACACCTTGGCGTTCTCGACGATCGCCAGCGCGCGATCCAGGTCGGCCGCGGCGTGGACGTAGACGTGGCACACGCCCTTGTAGTGCTTGATCACCGGGACCCGGGCGTGCTCGGAGACGTAGCGGATCAGGCCCTCGCCGCCGCGCGGGATGCACAGGTCGATCAGGTCGTCGAGCTGGACCAGCTCGGCGATCGCCTCGCGGTCGGTGACCGGCACCAGCTGGACCGCGTCGGTCGGCAGCCCGGCCGCGGCCAGCCCGTCCTGGACGGCGACGAGCAGGGCGCGGTTGCTCTCGAGCGCCTCGCGCCCGCCGCGCAGGATGCAGGCGTTGCCGGCCTTGAGGCACAGCGCCGCGGCGTCGGTCGTGACGTTGGGCCGGGCCTCGTAGATCATCGCGATCACGCCCAGCGGGATCCGCACGCGCTGGATCTCGAGGCCGTTGGGCCGGGTCTCCGTCCGCTCGACCTTGCCGAGCAGCTCGGGCGCGCGGGCGACCTCGGCGACCGCGCGGGCGAGGCCGGCGACGCGCGCGTCGTCGAGCATCAGCCGGTCGAGCATCGCCGGCGCCAGGCCCGCGTCGCGGCCGGCGGCCAGATCGCGCGCGTTGGCCGCGAGGATCGCCGGCCGGTGGCGGCCGATCGCCTCGCTGATCGCGATCAGCGCGCCCTGGCGCTGCGCGGCGGTGGCGCGCGCCACGATCCGCGACGCGGCACGCGCGGCCACGGCCACGCCGCGGATCCGCTCGGCGCGGCTGCTATCGGTCATAGCAGTACGAGATCATCACGGTGGATCGCTTCGTCGAGGCCCTTGTAACCCAGCCTGGCCTCGATGGCGGCGGTTTGCAAGCCGGAGATCTTGCGAAGCTCGTCGGCCGGGTAGGCGACGAGGCCGCGCGCCAGCTCGACGCCGGACGCGCCGATCACGACGCTGACCGTGTCGCCCAGGTCGAACACGCCCTCGACGCCCGTGATCCCGGCGGGCAGGAGGCTCTTGCCGAGCTCGCGCAGCGCCCGGGCCGCGCCGTCGTCGACGATCAGCCGGCCGGCCGGCTTGGCGCCGTACGCGATCCAGTGCTTGCGCGCCGACAGCACGCCGTCGCCGGGCACGAACAGCGTGCCGAGGTCGTCGCCGTCGAGCACGCGCGGCAGGATGTCGGGCTCGCGGCCGGGCGCGACCACCGCCG
>DASWOO010000360.1:0-9791 GCA_036404335.1 Kofleriaceae bacterium | reverse complement strand
GGTACGGGTCGAACCGGCCGGTCAGGATCGTCGACAGCGAGACGCCGGTGCCCGAGGCCGGGGCGATCGCGTGGACGAACCACACCGACTCGTCGAGCAGCCGGGTCAGGCGGGGGAAGTCGTCGCGGTGCGGCGCGCCGGGCGCGAGCGGATCGAGGCGCAGGGCGTCGACGGTGATCAGCAGGATCGAGGCCTTGCGGGTGCGATCGCGCAGCGCGGCGACCTCGGGGGTGCGGCGCCAGCTGTCGAGATCCGTGGGCGCGGGCGCCTGCGCCGGCGTGCTCGCGTCGGGCGGGATGACCGGGGCGTCGGCGCCGTCGCAGTCCTGGTCGATGCCGTCGCCCGGCAGGTCGCGCGCGCCGGGGTGGATTCGCGGGTCGCGGTCATCGCAGTCGCCGCCGCCGAGCAGCGCCGAGCTGCCGTCGCGGTCGAGGTCGACCAGCCGGCGCCACAGCCGGACGACGTCGCGGCTCTGGTCGCCGAGCGCGTCGAGCCGGCGGCGCTGCGGCTCGCTCGCCAGGCCGTAGCCGAGCGCGGCGGTGCCCGGGCCGAGCGCGAGCGCGGCGATCGCCGCGGCCGCGCGCGGCGAGAACGCGCCGCGATAGCACACGCGCAGCCCGGTGCCGGCGATCGCGAGCACGGCGAGGGTCGCGCCGATGTGGGCCACCGGATAGCCGCCGGCGAGCACGTGGCGCTCGACCCAGACCACGCCGGCGAGCGCGCTCGCCAGGACCAGGACGGCGGTCGCGCGGCCCATGCGATCGTCGCCCGCGTCGCGGCTGTCGAGCAGCGCCATCCCGGCGCGGATCGCGATCGCGACGCCGAGCCAGATCGCGACCGGCGTGGCGTAGGGCAGCGCGTGGGCGAGCGGCAAGGTCTGGGCGCGCGCGCCGTCGAACAGCGTGCGCGACACCGGGACGCTGGCGACCAGGCTCGGCAGCGCGACTACCGCAGCCGTCCGCCACCGACCGCGGCGCGGCGCGAACCGCTCGGCCAGGCCGATCACGCAGCCGATCAGCAGCCCGGTCAGCGCGAACACCGGCACGGTGGCGCGGCCGATCGCCGGGCCGAGCCGGGTGGCCTCGAGCGCGCCGAGCGCCTCGGCAGCCAGGACGTGCGCGGCGAGGATCCAGGCCAGCGGCGCCCGGCCCGGCCGGGCCGCGGATCGCGCGGCCTCGCGCGCGGCGCGGCGGCGCCTCGATCGCCCGCGCACCACGCGCGCCGGCTCGACCGCGTCGGACATCGCCGGCATTGTCGTCCCGCGGCCGGCGCCGCGCAATCCTGCCGCGGCCTACTCGCGGGGCGGGTACTTCTGCAGCTTGCGCTGCAGGCTGCGGCGGTGGATGCCGAGCCGGCGCGCCGCCTCGGAGATGTTGCCGCCGGCGTCCGATAGCACGCGGTTGATGTGCTCCCACTCGGCGCGGGCCAGCGACGGCGCCTTGTACTCGCCGCCGGGCGCGCTGGACGTCGGCGCCGGCGGGGCCAGCGGTGGGGCCTCGGCGCGCGCGAACGCGCCGACGATGTCGTCCGCGTCGGCCGGCTTGGACAGGTAGTACGCCGCGCCGAGCCGGACCGCGTCGATCGCGGTGGCGATGCTGCCGTAGCCGGTCAGCACCACGCTGCGGGTCGACGGGTCGATCTCGTGCAGCGCCTTGATCAGCTCCAGGCCGCTCTTGCCCGGCATCTTGAGGTCGACGACCGCGAGCTCGGGCGAGTCGGCGACCGCGAGCGCCACCGCGCTGTCGTGATCGTGCGCGGTCCGCACGTCGTAGCCGCGATCGACGAACGCGCGGGCCAGCCGGTTCCGGTAGGTCTCGTCGTCATCGACGATCAGGATCGACTGCTTCTGCTCCGAGGTCATGCTGGTTTGGATACCACGGCCGGCGCGACTGGCTGCGGCGCGACGTCGGTCGGCAGGCTGACCCGGACCACGGTGCCGTCGCCGTCGTGCGAGTCGATCTCGAGCTGGCCGCCGACCCCTTCGATGACGGCGCGCGCCAGAAACAGCCCGAGCCCCATGCCGCGGCCGGGCGGCTTGGTGGTGAAGAACGGCTCGCCGATCCGCGCGAGGACCTCGCTCCCCATGCCGACGCCGCGGTCGCGGATCGCCAGCTCGAGCGTGCGGCCCTCGAGCCGGACGGCGAGCACCACCGCCGAGGTCGGCGGCGACGCGTCCTGCGCGTTGGTCACCAGCGAGCGCAGCGCCTGGGTCACGGCGCGCGGCGGCAGGCGGAGCGTCTGGCCGACGAGCGCCGACGGCACATCGCGGTGGACCACCGGCGCGACCCGGATCCCGGCCAGCGCCTCGTCGAGCAGCGCGCCGACCGTGCACGCGACCACGGTCTCGCCGACCGTGCCGGCGCCCTGCGCCATCTGCTCGAGGATCACCCGGCAGCGGCCGACCTGCTCGCGGATCAGCTGCGCGTCGGCCGCCAGCTCGTGCGACGCGGTCTTGATCAGCGCGTGCTCGAGCTCTTTGGCCGCGAGCGCCACGGTGCCCAGCGGCGTCGACAGCTCGTGCGCCGCGCCCGCCGACAGCGTCGCGAGCGAGGCCAGCCGCTCCTGGCGCGCCGCCAGGCCGCGCGCCTTGGTCAGCTCGGCGTCGCGCTCGGCCAGCGCGCCGGTGATCCGGCGCAGGAAGTGGACGACGAACGCCGAGGCCACGCCGAGCGCGACCCACATGCCGACCGCGCGCCGGTCATCGGCGATCGCCAGCGGCTGGTGCGCGATCAGCAGGATGCCGAAGCCGACGAACGACAGGCCGACGAGGATCCAGCTCCACAGCGCGCGGACCAGCACCGTCGCCAGCGCGATCTGCACGACGTAGAGGAACGCGAACGGATTGCTCGGCCCGCCGGTGAAGTACAAGAGGCCGGTCAAGACGCCGATGTCGAGCATCATGACCAGCGCGATCTGGCCGTCGAACACCGGCCGGTCGAGCGCCACGGTCCGGCGGTCGCCGAAGTAGTGCAGCTCGATCGCCAGGTTCGACACCAGGCCGATCGCGACGACGGCGAACAGCGCCGCGATCGGCAGCGCGCCGTCGAACAGGAACTGGCCGACCAGCACCGTCGCGGCCTGCCCCGCGATCTCGGCCCAGCGCAGCCGCACGAGCCACTGAATGTTGACCCAGTTGCGCTCGGGAATCGCGATCCGCGGCATGCGCCGCGAGCCTAGCTCCAAAAACCGGAGCGAGCGACGCCCCCGGGGTCCGCAGCCCGGTTTTTACTGGCCAGGCTTCTCGAGGGTCTTGAGCCCCTTGTCGAGGATCACCTGCTTATAGTAGGACGCCGCCGGGGTGCCCTGCTGGATCTTCTCGTTGGCCTTCTTGAGCTCCTCGTCGATCAGCTGCGAGAAGTTGTCGATCGGCATCGCGCCCGACAGGAACCGGCCGTTGACGAAGAACGACGGCGTCGCGCCGACGCCGAGCGCCTGCAGCTCGCGCATGTCCTTCTGCATGAGGGCGACGCAGTCACCCTTCATGTCCGCCTTGAACTTGTCGACGTTGAGGCCGAGCTCCTGGGCGAAGCCGGTGACGATCGGGCAGCCCTCCGGCGCATCCTGGCACTTGGCATCCTTGTCGAAGCTGCGGCCCTTGAAGCCCTTGTCCCAGAGCAGCTGATCCATCTGCAGGAACTTGCCCTGCTTGTTCGCGGCGCACACCGCGAGCGCGCCGGCGGTGGCGACCTGCGGGTGGACGACGAACTGCTTGAACACGACGCGCAGGTCGTTGCCGTACTTCTTGCGCAGGTCGTCCATCGTGTCGCGGACCTTCTCGCAGTACGGGCAGGCGTAGTCGTACGCCTTGACCAGCGTGACCTTGGCGTCGGCCGGACCGTCGGTCGGGTCGCCGTCGACCGGCACCGCGTAGGTCTTGGCGCGATCGGGCTCGGCGCGCTGCGGGCGCGGCGCGACCGCACCGGCGCCGCCGCGGGCCGCCAGGTTGTCGATCTTCTTGCTCAGATCGTCGATCTTCTTCTCGAGGATCTTGGTGTCGCTACGCGTATCAGGCGCGCACGCGGCCACCACAGCCACCGCCAGGATCATTAGCTTGTTCATCGACTCACTCCTTCATCAGATGGGCACGCGTCCGAACGTTTATCGAGCCAGGGCGCGGAGTTTTCCGCACCGTGGTCTGAATTGCAACACAGGGGCTCGGCCAAGAGGCTGGCGTCCAGCTCGTCGAGCCGCGACACCTGATCGCTCGCCTCCGGCCGCTCCGCCCAGCGCCGGAGCTCGGCCTGAAACTCACAGGCCTCGTCGCGCGACAGC
The DNA here is from genome assembly GCA_036404335.1 of Kofleriaceae bacterium. Taxonomy (GTDB): domain Bacteria; phylum Myxococcota_A; class Polyangia; order Haliangiales; family Haliangiaceae; genus JABFXX01. The sequence continues at coordinate 5,519 of DASWOO010000360.1, read as the reverse complement.
ACGCCATCGCCGTCGCGATCGGCCTCGGGGTGCGCCTGGCGCAGCGCCTCGGCGCGCTGCGCGTCGTACTTGCAGACCACCGCGCCGCGCGCCGCCGCCGTCCGCGCGCCGCCGAGCGCGACCGCGGTCCACGCCGCGAGGCCGAGCCAGTGCGCCGCGCCGAGCCGGGCGCGCACCGGCGGGCCGAGCACCGCGGCGACCCGCGCGTCGAGCTTGTGCGGCGCCGCCAGGTTCGCGGCGGGCGACGCGCCGAGCCGCGCCATCTGCACCAGCAGCCGCGCGTACGCCGGGCGCGACACGTCGCCGGCCTCGAGCGCCGCGGCATCGCACGCGGCCTCGCGCGCCAGATCGAGCCGGCGGTTCGCGAGCCGGACGACCGGCCAGCAGAAGAACGCCGCGCCGGCGATCAGCTGGATCACCCGGCCGAGCGCGTCGAGCCGGCGCAGGTGGGCGAGCTCGTGGAGCAGCGCCGCGCGCAGCAGCGCCGGCTCGTCGAGCAGCGCGGGCGGCACGACGATGATCGGCCGGACGAGGCCCACGACGTGCGGGCCGATCGCGGCGCTGCCGACGACCAGCCGCGGCGGCCGGCGGGCCAGCCGGGCGAGGATCTGCTGGGCCGCGGGCGGCGCGAGCGGCGAGGTCCGCGCGGCGCGGCCGACCCGGTGCTGCGCGACGATCGCGCGGGCGATGACGATCAGCGCGCCGGCGAGCCACGCGCCGGCGATCACCAGCCAGATCGCCGAGGCCTGGGGGGCGGCCACGGTCAGCGGCCCGCGGCCGACGACGATCGCCGGCTGCGCGTCGCGCGCGCCGAGCGCGTCGATCAGGTCGGCGAGCGACCACGGCATCGCCGGGCCCCACGGCAGCGCGAACTTGGCGACGACCACGAGCCACACCGCGGCGCGCCAGCTCGGCGACAGCTTGCCGGCGCGGGTCAGCGCCAGCGCGAGCACCGCGAGCACCGAGCCTTGCACGCCGATCAGCGCGAGCAGCTCGACCAGGGTCCTGGCCGCGGCGGTCATCGCTTCTTGCCCTCGGCGCGCGGGGCCTTGTCGGCGGGCTTGTCGGTGGGCTTCTCCGCGGGCCGGGCGCGCTCGGCCTCGCTGATCCGCCGCTCGATCGCGCGCAGATCGGCGCGCGACAGCGACTCGTCCTCGACCAGGTTCAGCACGAGCGAGTCGGCCTGACCGTCGAACACCTCGCGCACGAACTCGCGCAGCCGGTCGCGCAGCACCGACTCGCGGCGGTGCGCCGGCCGGTACACGAACGGCTCGCGGGCCTTGTCGACCAGCACCGCGTGCTTGGTGGCGAGCCGCCCCAGCAAGGTCATCACCGTGGTGTAGGCCAGCTCCTGGCCGCGCTTGCCGAGCTCGGCGCGGACCTCGGCGACCGTGCCGGTGCCGACCTCCCACAGCGCCTTCATGACGCGGAGCTCGGCGGACGTGAGATCTGGTGAACGGCTCATGTTACGGACTGCCCGTATGATTACTACACGCGTAGTTTGAGGCGCAAGTAACAATCGCGCAGCCACGTGACGATCCGCTCCGCGTCGCCCATCTGTAGGAACGCCACCCACGACAGCGGATACGGAAACCAGACATTCATCGTCAGCACGACGCCGAGATGAAAGCCCCAGGCCGCCCAGGCCCAGAGTTTTGCAACCCGGTGACTGCACATTGCCAGCGGCGCGCCGAGCTCGATCGCGAGGGTGCCGAGCGCGAACCCGGCGAGCGCGTCGGGGTGAGCGACGAACAGCCGGGCGAGCGGCGCGATCGCCGAGCCGAGCAGCGCCTTGCGCAGGTTGTCGATCGCGATCTGGTTGCGCAGGTGCTCGCCGCCGGCCCACGCCAGGCCGCCGAGCCGCAGCTTGGCGATGCCGGCGAGCAGGTACGTCGCGCAGGTCAGCGCGGCGAGCAGCTTGATCGCCCAGCCGTAGCCCGCGGCCGGCGGCGGGCCTCCAGATCTGGCACGCGTCACGGCCCACGCGTCGGCGGCCGGCGTGCACGCCAGCGCGAGCACGTGCAGCACGAGCAGGTTCTCGGTGTGGAACACCATGCCCCACGCGTTGCGATAGCTCAGCGTCCACAGAAGGCCCAGCGCTGCGATCGGCGCGGTGAGGCGATAGCGCCACCCGGCGGTGAGGCCAAGCGTCGCGAGCACGGTCACCACCGCGATCGCCACGACCGCCGCCAGCGGCAGCGGCGCGCTCAGCACCCGGGTCACGCCGACCGGCATCAACGTCCGCGCCGGCAGCTGCGCCACCGAGACCAGCTCAGGCAGCCGCGCGGTCAGCCACGCCAGCGCGAACCCGCCGATCGCGATGCGCAGCGCCGCCAGCCGCTCGGCCGGCGCGGGCGCGAACCACCAGCGGCCGAGCCAGGTCACGGCGCCCTCGCCACCGCGCAGCGCGCGCGCTCGGTCTCGTGGCCGATCGTCCCGTCCGCGAGGTAGGCCACCGCGTCGTGCTGGCCCCACAGCAGCCGGATCGCCACGACCTCGCGGTAGTCCTCGTCGGCCGCGACCCGCGCCGCGATCGCCTGGCACAGCGCCTGGCGGTCGGTCAGCTTGCCGCCCACCCCACGCTGCAGCATCGCGAACGCCTGCATCGCCTCGCTGGTCCCCAGGTGGCGGACCCGCAGCGCCCGCGCCGCGCCGGCCGCGGTCACGCCCTGCGCGTAGCCCACCGACAGCGTCGCCGGCCGCGGCGACGCGAACATCGGGAACGTCGACAGCGGGAAGCCGTCATCCTCGGGTCTGCGGACGACCACCGCGAGCACCACCGCGACCAGGCCGATCGAGACGATCGCCGCTGCCAGCCGGGACCTCATGCGCGAACCTTACATCGTCGACGGCAGCCGCCACGATACCTTGGGCGCGCCGATGCCGAACGAGAAGCCGAACTGGAACGTGATATGGTTATTCTGGACCAGGCCCTCGGGCGGGTTGGGGAACGGCCCCGACGCGCGGAACGCGCGCACCGCCTCGTCGTCGAGCACGTTGATCCCCGACGGGTCGGTGACGATGATGTTCTCGACCTCGCCGGTCCGCGACAGGCTGATCCGCACGCCGGTGTAGCGGCTCTTGATGCCGTACACCGCGCCGCGCGGATCGGCGCGCCGCCACACCGACTGCGGATCCCAGTTCTGCGCGACCTGGCGCTTGAGCCGGTTGAAGAAGCTGGCGTAGACCCAGCGCTTGGAGCTGAGCGAGGTCTCGTCGGCGTCCTCGACGTTGTCGAGCCGGTCGACCGAGCCGCCGCCGACCGCGCGCTCGAGCACCTCGCGAGACGGCTTGAGGATCGCCTCGGGCGCGCCGCCGCCGGCGCCGCTGTTGCCGTTGGGCTGCTCGGACTGATCGCGGCGATCCTGGGCGATCGCGCCGTCGCCCTTGCGCGGCGCGAGGCCGTCGGCCGACGCGGGCCCGGCCAGGCCGTCGAGCGCACCGCGGGTCCGCGCGTCCTGCATCGCGAGCGCCGGCGCCAGCGCGCCGGGGTTCCGCATCGACAGCATGCCCGGCGCCTCCGGCGCGTGCTCGTTCTGGCCGGCGATCCGGTCGTCGTGCGCCTGCTTGACCGACGTATCCTCGGCCGGCTTGGCCTTGGCCGCCAGCGACTCCGGCTTGGCCTTGGCGACCATCGGCTCGTTGCGCGCGCCGCGCGAGACCTTCTCCTTCTCGGCGCGCGTGTTGTACTCCGACAGGAACCGCGCGTTGGCCGGCTCCTCTTCCTGCGCCGGCTTGACCGTCTCGATCACCTGCTGCTGCTGCGCGCGCTGCGGGGGCGGCGGAGGTGGCGGCGGCGTCGGGGAGGGTAGCTTCGGCGGCGGCACGACGACCGCGACCTTGGCCGCGTCCTCGAGCAGGCGCTCGGCGTCGACCTCGGGCAGCCGCGCGGCGAGCTTGGGCTCGACGATCTCGATCGCGACCCGCGGATCGTTGCGCGCCTCGCAGCCCGACAGGTCCATCCACAGGCTCATCTGCGCGTCGGCCAGGCACTGGTCGACGTCGCCGATCCACGGCGCGAAGCACAGCGCCGCGCGGCCCGAGGTCGCGAGCGCGACGTCGCCCGCGCAGGTCGCCGCCAGGTCGGGCTCGTCGGCCGGCGCCGGGCGCCGGGTCGACGCCACGGGCCGCCGCACCCCGATCAGCGACAGGCCGAACGCGCGGACCGAGCCGATCACCGCGACATGGACCACGACCGCGGCGATCACCGCGGCCCACCACGTGGTGGTGCGGAGCCGTCGAGGGCGGGGAGACGCCATGCGGGGCACAGGTTAGTATAGGAAACGCACCTCGCACCCGTCAGGTCGATCTGATGACATCCGCGGCCGCCGGGCGCGCCGCCGGGCAGATTGTGCAACGCACCACGCCACCGGACTTGCGGGCTTGACGGATGCTACCGGCGTGTCACCGGCGCACGACTCGATCGCGCCGCCCACAGCGCGATCGGTAACCCGATCAACAGCGCGTGTCCGAGCACACCGTTGGCCAGCACCGCCCACGAAAAAGCCCCAGCCGCCGCCGGCGCCCGGGACAGCGGCACCACGACATGATCCATCACGACGTTCGCCGCGACGCCGAAGCCGATCCCGCCGATCACCGGGTGCTCGACCGGCGCGCGAAGCCGCCGGGCCAGCCCCCAGAACGTCGCCGCGATCGCCAGCGCGACCGCGAAGTGACCCACCACCCCGAGCACGATCATCGACCCGCCGCCGTCGAACGCGCCCGGCCCCACCAGCTCGCTCGCCACGTACCGCGCGATCCGCTGCGGCGACGCCCCGCGCGCCCCGAAGAACGCCATCGCATCGCACGCGTCGAGCATCCCGGCGGTCAGCCCGCCATACACGATCGTGTCGCGCGCACGCGGAGCACGGATCAGCGCCATCGCCCCACCCTGGCCGCCGCCGCCGGCCACCGCTACCGCGGTGCCGTGGACACCGCCCCGGGGTGCATGAGCCGCGGTCAGCCACTCGCCATGGTCAGCCCGCGCGCAGCGTCGCGCCGCACGCGCTGATGTTCAGCGCAGGCCGTAGCGGGCCTTGATCTGGCGCGCCTCGTCCTCGAGGGCGGTGGCGCGGGTCTGCAGCGCGCTGCCGGTGCCGGCGAGCGCGCCGAGCGCGGAGGCGTCGTTGCTGTGGAGCGCGGTCTTGATCTGGCGAACCATGCCCGCGCCTTCGCCGAGCATCGACAGCAGGCGCTGGTGGTAGGCGGCGAGCTCGGGTGGCGGCGTGATCGCGGCGGCGCGCTGGGCGCCGGCCTCGGCGGCGCGGGCGAGCTCGTCGAGGCCGGAGGTGTCGCCGCTGATGCTGCTCGCGAGGATCTTGTTGGCGAGCTCGCCGGTGTCGCCGCTGGGGCCGACGGTCTGGATCGCTTGCATGCGGGCGAAGTAGTCGCGCACGCCGGCGGCGGGGCCAGTCGTGCCGGCCGTGCCGGACAGCGGGTCGGCGCCGAGGACGAGCGGCGGAGCGGCGGTGCCGGGCAGCCCGGGTGCGGTGGCCGGTAGCGCCGGCGCGATCGCGGTG
>DASWOO010000359.1:0-2243 GCA_036404335.1 Kofleriaceae bacterium | reverse complement strand
GGTGAGCGACACGATCGGATCGTTCAGGTAGCCGTCGCCGAGCTGCTTGCGGATCGCCTCGCGCAGCTGCTCGGCGGTCTTGCCGTTGGCCGGGATCGCCCCGATGAACTGGACCGAGATCTCTCCGGAGTTGTCCAGCTGATACGCGGCGGTCAGCTGATGTGATCCATAGAACACGGTCAGCGTCAGCTTGTCGCCGGGCCCCAGCGGCAGCTTGTTGACGTCGATCGGCGCGGTGGTCGGGTAGACGACCGGCGGGTCGTCGTGGCACGCCGCCCCGCCGAGCAAGCCGCTGGCGATCGACGCGAACATCATGAGACTCAAGAAGAATTGGCGCATGGACCCAGGCCCGCCGGGCTTTCAGACAGCTCGCCCCGGAGCAACGGTAAGTTGCCGCGGAGGGTAGCTAGGTTCATGGCCAGATGCACGCCGGGCGCACACGGGTCATACTCGGGAGCCCGTGAACGTTGCGTGGTCCGCCGGCCACTGACGCTGGTGAACATTGACAGTGCGCCGATCCCGCGGGTAAGTTTCTAAGCTCAGTCGGAGAAGACCATGAAAGTACTCACCAAAATTGCGATGTGGGGGCTCTTGGTCACCGCGAGTGGTACCGCGTTGAACGCCGAGCCCGCCGGCGGCTGGCTCAGCCCGAACGGGACCAGCGGCAACATCGGCATCTCGGCCGGCGTCTCCGACTCGAACCGGATCAACGGCAACCTGTCGGCGCAGTCGGTCGCGGAGATGATGATCCGCGTCCACCAGCTGCAGGAGCAGACGCGGACCGACGCGCGCCACGTGCAGCACCTGCAGCAGATCGCGCGCCACGAGAAGGACATCATCAAGCTCAACTGCGTCAACGACAAGCTGGTGCAGATCAAGCCGCAGATGAACATGGCCGACACCGCGGCCAACGAGCTGTCCGGCGCGACCGAGTACACCAAGGTCTCGGCGTTCCAGACCGCGACGCTCGCCGCCGAGAACGTGCGCCGGCTGCGCGAAGAGGCCGATCAGTGCATCGGCGAGCCGGTCCAGTCGGGCTGGGAGTCGTCGAACTCGTTCACCGGCCCGACGCCGCCCGACGATCCGATGCGCGGCCAGCCCGGCGGCGGGCTCGAGCCGCCGGTGTACGCGTCGCCGTACAACTGACGTTCGACTGATCTAGGCGAGCTGGCGGGCGCGGAGCGCGTCGAGGATCTGGGCCTCGCAGGTCGGGCGGTCGTCGCGATCGGTGCGGACCTCGACATCGGGCGCGGTGGGCGCCTCGTAGGGATCCGAGATGCCGGTGAAGCTCGGGATCTCGCCGGTCCGGGCGCGCTCGTAGAGGCCCTTGACGTCGCGCGCGATCACGGTCGCGAGCGGCGCGTGGACGAAGACCTCGACGAACGGGTGGCCGGCCGCGGCCGAGATCGCCTTGAGCCCGGCGCGGGTCTCGGCGTACGGCGAGATCGCGGCGACGAACACGAGCACGCCGTGCTTGGCGAGCAGGCGGCCGACGAACGCGATGCGCTGAACATTGGTGTCGCGGTCGGCGCGCGAGAACCCGAGGCCGGCGGACAGGAACGTCCGGACGTCGTCGCCGTCGAGCAGCTCGACGGGTCGGACCCGAGCGAGCCGGGCCGAGAGCGCGGTCGCGAGCGTGGACTTGCCGGCGCCCGAGAGCCCGGTCAACCAGACGATGCCGCCTTGCACCGGCGGAGCTTAGCGCAATCGTCAGAGCTCGAGGGCGTCGAGCACGCTGGCGGCGACGAGGCGGGCGTCGTAGAGCGCGATCGCGCGGGCCTGGCCGGCGGCGGCGAGCCGGGCGAGCAGGGCGGGGTCATCGGCGAGCCGCTGGATCGCGGCGGCGAGCGCGGCGGCGTCGCGCACCGGGACGAGCAGGCCGCTGTCGCCGTCGATCACGGTGTCGCGGCAGCCGGGCGCGGTCGTGGTGATCACGGCGCGGCCCAGGCTCATCGCCTCGAGCACCGAGCGCGGCGTGCCCTCGCGGTACGACGGCAGCACCAGCGCGTGCGCGGCGGCCAGCGCGGGCCGGACATCGCCGGGCGCGCCGAGGTACTCGATCACGCCCTCGGCGACCAGCGCGTCGAGCTCGGCCCGGGTCAGGCTCTCCGGGTTGGGGTCGAGCCAGCCCGCGATCTGGAACCGCGGCATCGCCCCGCCGGCCGCGCGGGCGCGCACCTGCCGCGCGGCCTCGACGTACTCGGCGATCCCCTTGTCGCGCAACAGCCGGCCGAGGAACAGGA
>DASWOO010000358.1:0-7703 GCA_036404335.1 Kofleriaceae bacterium | reverse complement strand
ACCGCGTAGCGATCGCCGAGCGGCACCGCCGCGGTCCAGTCGCGCGCGCGGTTGATCTCGAACCGGCCGCGCGCGGCCAGGTCGCTGCCGAGCTCGAGCAGCCCGGCGTCCGAGCCAGCGAGCGTGCCGCCCGGGCCGGCGTACAGGTGCTCGACGTTGTGCAGGCCGTAGCCCAGGAACTTGGTGTGGATCATCGACGCGAGGCCCAGGTTCGTGGCCATCGCGGCGACCACGCCGCGCTCGCTGACCGCGGTCGGCGACGTGCCGATCAGCATGCCGCCGCCGGCCGACGGCACCGCCTCGCCGTTGACCGACCACCAGCTGAGCTGGGTCAGCACGCTGCACGCGATCACGGCGTCGGACACGAAGCCGATCGCGATCGGCGCGGTGCCCTCGCGGAGGATCTCGGCCTCGTCCATGTCGAAGCCCTCGGACTTCGGCCAGCCCTTGGCCACGCACGTCGGGGTCGGCCGCAGCGCGCCGGTCGCCAGGTCGAACAGCACCGGGCGCACGGACTTGGGCCGGTTGATCACCAGCAGCGTGCCGTCGGGCGACAGCGCCGCGCTCGCGACCGGGCCGTCGAGCGGGCGGGTGGCCTTGCCCCACGCCGCGCCGCTGGCGAGATCGATCCACCGGCCGTGGGTGCGCCGGTCCTCGAGGACGAGGGCGAGCGCGCGGGTGCCGCGGGTGACGATCGCGTCGACGTGCGAGCCCGGCTCGGCGGGCAGGTTGGCGACGAGCTTGCCGCCCGGGCCGAGCACGTCGATGGTCTGATCGGTGCGCAGCGCGAGCAGGCGGTCCCGGGTCGCCTCGAGCTGGCTGAAGCTGCCCGGCGGGGTCAGGCGATCGCGGACCGCGCCGGTCGCGCTGGTCCGGATCACGTGCAGGCCGCCGGCGGCGTCGAGCGCGGCGATCGTGAAGCCGTCGCCGTCGTGCACCACCGCGAGCGCCTTGGCGACCGGCGCGTTGATCACGACCGGCTCGCGCGTGCCGTCGAGCGCCGGCCACAGCCGCAGGCCGCCGTGCAGATCGGCGGTGACCACCGCGCTGCCGTCATCGAGCTGGGCGAGCTGCGTGATGTCGGAGCCGTGCGGCGCGGTCAGCGGCCCCGGCGCGGGCACGGCCACGGGACCGACGGCAGGTGGTGCTGCCGCGACCGCCGGCGCGGCAATCGGCCGCGCTGCCGCGGCGGGCGGCGGTGACGAGGTGTCCGTCGACGAGGAGCCCGCGCACGCGGTCAGAGCCAGGCAGAGCCAAAAGCGCATGTCATGACCACAACGTACGTCGCGCGATAAATAGTCTGTCTGTGTTTTCCATAGCGATGAAAGTTTGCACGATCAAAGCGCTTTCCCGGAAATTTTGGTTGAGCGGTCCACGCCGAGGATGATTGAACATCCTCAGTGGTGCCCGAGGTGGGCCCACAACGTTGTGTGAGGAGGCAGTACAATGGCGCTCGGTACCGTGAAGTGGTTTAACGATGCCAAGGGCTACGGCTTTATCAGCCGGGCAAACGATGGCAAGGACGTCTTCGTCCACTACTCGTCGATCTCGGGCGACGGGTTTCGCACCCTGAACCAGGGCCAGACCGTCGAGTACGAGGAGGAGGACGGTCCCAAGGGCCTCTTCGCAGCCCGGGTGCTCAAGGTCATCCCCAGCTAGGCGCCGATCGATCACCTACCGCGCTAGCTGTGTGGCGCGATACTCCCCCGACGGGGTGCGAGTCAGTACCACCGAGAACGCTTCCTTGGCGGTCCTGACCTGCAGGATCACGGTGCCCGCGGGCGCGTTGCTCGCGCCGGCCTCGGCGGGGGTCAGCAGCTTGAAGTCCTTCATCGGTCCGGACTCGACGACCAGCCCCGCGTAGACCTCCTTGAGGTCGGTGGCGTTGCTGGCGACGACCTTGCCACCGGACGAGAACGGAAACGTGGAATAACCGACCAGCTTGTCGACCTGCGCGGTGGCGAACGCCGACACCCACTGGTTGGCCGCGAACAGCGCCTGCTTGTCGGTCACCGACGTGTCGGGCGAGACCTTCTGGTGATCGAACTCGACGTCCTCGGGCGTCACCGTCTTGCCGCCGACCTGCGCCTGGCCCTGGCGCTGGCGCTTGCTGCCTGGCAGCCGGGCGACGTTCTTGACCATCGCGCCGTCGTCGAGCACGCCGGCGCCGCTGTCGTCGGGCACCTCGGTCAGGATGAACGGCTCGGCGTTGAACGTGCCGCACTGCCGCCAGTTGCGATAGAAGCCCCAGCGCAGGTAGATCCGGCCGTCGACCGAGCGGATCGCCTCGGGCGTCGCCTCGTACGGCCCCGCCGAGATCACCGTGTCGACGGCCGCGACGTCGAACTCGGTCTTGCCCGAGGTCTTGGCGATCGTCACCTTGTGGACGGTGCCGTCGGGGTTGACCGACATCTCCAGGTTGACCCACAGGTTGGGGTCGTTGAGCGGGTAGTTTGCGCCCTTGCTGTCGAGCTGCTCGAGGTAGCCAAAGCCCCACAGCTCGTGGATCTGGCGGTGCATGCGCGCGAGGTACAGCGCGAACGGGTGGGCGCGGGTCTTGAGCGCGGTCTGGTTGCCCGGCCGGATGTCGGGCACGAAGTTCTCGAGCGAGCTCTTGACCGCGTCGAGCTTGCGCTCCCAGCGGCCCTTCTTGCTCGACATCTTGCGCGCGGCGACCTGGCGCTCGTCGTCGACCTTGTCCTTGCCGACGATGCGCTCGTAGTCCTGGAACGACATCGCGTTGTTGATGCCCGGGGTGCCGCGCTTGCCGAGCTTCTTGCCGTCCTTGCCGTTGTCGGTGATCTTGCCGCGGCCGCCGATGCCGCGCATCGCGAGCACGCCGGGGTCCTTCTCGCCCGTGCCCTCCTCGCCGTTGTTGCCGCCCTCGCCCTTGATCTCGCCCTTGGCGACCTCGTCCTTGCCCGAGTGATCGGTGTCCTTGATCCGCGGGTTGCGCGCCGCCTCGACGTCCTCGAGCTGGCGGATCTTGTCGTCCGGGCCGCCGACCTCGGCGCTGGTGTGGTCGTCGCTCTCCTTGGACGCGACCTCCTTGCCCTCGGACTCCTTGGCCAGGTTGGTCTGGGTCGCGCGGGTCTCCTCCGCGACGTCGCGGTTCTTGTCGGACAGCTGCTTGGCGTCGTCGGGCGACTTGTCGACGACGTGCTTGTCGTCCTTGACCTCGACCGCGACCATGTGGGGCGGCGGCGGCGGCGGCGGCGTGTTGGGCTTGGGCTGCGCGGGGGGCGGCGGCGGGGGCGGCTTGAGATCGAGGGGCTTGATCTGCGGCGGCTTGACCGGCGGCTTGAGCGCGATCTCGATCGGCTTCTCGTCGAGCTTCTCGGCCTCGATCGGCGTCGGCGGCGGGTCCGGCTGCTTGGTCAGCGGCTTGATCAGCGAGTCGATCGGCGGCGCCTCGAGCGCCACGTCGACCTCCTTGGGCTGGAGGCCGAACTCGGCGGCGATGTCGGCATCTGCCGTGAGCACGACGGTGCAGTCGAGCACGTTGCCCAGCTCGACCGCGGCCACCGCGTCGCCGTCGTTGCACTTCGCGAGCGGGTCGCCGAGCAGGCCGACCAGGGCCCGGGGCGTGCGCATCGGATACTGGTGATAGCCGCCGAACGTCGCGCCATCGCCGAGCACGGCGGTCAGCTTGACCTCGGTGCCGGGCGGCAGCTCGATCGCGCAGCGCGGCTGGCTGCAGCGCAGGAGCGGCGCGGCGTCCCCGACCCGGGTCACGAGCACCTGGCCGCGGGCCGGCGTGTAGTCGACCGAGACCTCGGTCTCGCGCTTGCCCGGCGTCGCGATCTTGCGGGTCCAGGTCGCGCCGTCGGGCGCGGTCACGGTGATCCGCGCGTCGTGCACGCTGTCGGGGATCGCGAACCGCATCGGGATCTGCCCGGCCAGCTCGCCGGCCGGCAGCGACATCACGACCTTGAGGCCCTCGGTGCCGACGATCTTCAGCGAGCTGCTCGCCGCGTCGCGGCCGTCGACCGCGAAGTCCCAGCTGCTCGCCGACTCGCCCAGCCGGATCGCCAGCGTCGGCTGGGGCACCGGTCGGGTGACCTCGTACCCCAGCACGGCCGCACCCTCAGCGGTGATAGCCACGCCTACAGCCAGGGCGAGGAGCCCCGGGCCGCGATATCGTCGAGAACGTGGGAGCACCGCTGCGCTCCTAGTTTGACATACCCGTCCGCAAACGGTTGCCAAACGCGTGCGATCACAGCTTGCGGTAGACGCCCACGACGATGCCGATGATGTCGACGCTCTTGAACTCCGCCCGGTTCACGTAGATCGGCGACATGTTGGAGTTCGCCGGCTGGAACCGGATGCGGTCCCCCTCGGGGTAGTACCGCTTCACCGTGGCCTCGCCCTCGATCATCGCGACGACGATGTCGCCGGGGTGCGCGCTCGGCGTCTTCTTCACGAACACGTAATCACCATCGAGGATGCCGTCGTCGATCATCGATTCACCGACGATCCGCAGGCCGAACACCTCGCGATGGCCGCCGATCAGCACGCGGTCGATCTTGACGGTGTCGCTGGCGTGCTCGACCGCGAGGATCGGCTGGCCGGCGGCGACCCGACCCAGGATCGGGATCTCGGCCATGTCGTCATCGTGTAGCGCCAGCGCGCCGGGCACCGCGTCCATCACGCCGGTCCCGGTCGGGCCACGGCGCAGCGGGACGACCTCGCCGCTGCCGTCCGGCAGGACGGGGCGCATCGCCCGGGACTTGAGGTCCTCCCGGCGCAGGTGACCCTTCTTCTCGAGCGCCTTCAGGTGGTCGTTCACGCCGTTGGTCGAGCGGATGTTGAAGTGCTCGCCGATCTCCCGGAGCGTCGGGGGGAAGCCCCGCTCGGCAATCGAAGCAGAGATGAAATCCAGGATATCGCGTTGTCGCTGGGTGAGCGCGTCGGCCATGAGCGGCACCTTACTCTCGGTTGTACTGAACGTCCTCACCGTACTGAACGCATCATCACCGTGTCAATTTTTCTGCCGCGATTTCACGCCAACGCTGCTCCCGCGCCGCGGACTCGGAGAAGATCCCGTCATGTCTACGCCAGGTTGGATCGTGCTCGCCGCGTCGGGCCTCGCCGCGATGCGCGGCGCGCTGGAGCGCGGCGACCTCGATGAAGCCGCCCGCCAGGGGGCGCTGGCGGGGCCGGCGGTGGTCGAGCGGGCGCTGGCCGCGCCGGACCGGGCGACCCGGCTGGCGGCGATCGCTGCGGCGCCCAGCGTCGAGGACCGCGCCGAGCTGCTCGACGCGCTCGCCACGGCCGCCGCCGGCCCCGATCGCCGCACCGCGATCCCGGCCGCCCGGGCGGCGCGAACGATCGCGCGCGGCCTGGCCCGCCACCGGCGGATGCACGACGTCGACAGCGCCGGCGCCGATGACCTGGCCCCGGACGACCTGGCGCGCTGGCGGACCGCGTGGGGCCAGCTCGCGCTGCGCGGCGACCGGTGGATCGAGGTCCGGCTCGCCGCGCTCGACACCGCCGCGGCGCTCGATCCCGGCGAGCTCGGCGTCGACCTCGCGGCGGCGCTGGCCGATCCCGATCCGGCGCTCCGCCGCGCCGCGGCGAGCCTGGTGCCGGTGCCCGCGCCGGCGGCGGCCTACCCCGCCCTCGCCGCCGCGATCATCCACGACGCCGATCCGGACGTCGCGCTCGCCGCCGCCCAGTCGCTGTGCATGGCCGTGGCCGACGCGCCGCGCCCGGTGCTCGACGCACTCGGCGACGCCGGCCTCGCCCGGCTGCGCGCGCTGGCGACCGCCCATCGCCCCGACGCCGCCGCGACCCGCGACGCCGCGCGCTGCCTGGCCGCCGACGGCCCGCCTAGGGCGAAGTAGCGAAGAACCCGGCGAGCTTGGTGTAGGCCTCGCGCCGCAGCGCGCTCAGCGCCCCGCCCGCGATCAGCTGCGCCAGGGTCTCGTCCTCGCCCGCCGGCACGAACAGCCGGTCCCAGCCGAGCACGTGCGGCCCGGCCGGCTTGTCGGCGATCCGGCCCTCGCAGGCCGCGGTGATCACCTCGAGCTCGGCGCCGGGCGCGCGGCGCAGCGCGATCACCAGCTGCATGATCGCCGGGGTCTCGCGCCACCACTTGCAGAACCGGTTCTCGTTCTCCGAGTCGAGCTCGAGCCGCAGGCTCTTGCCCTCCATCGTCGTCAGATCGACCGCCTCGGCGAAGCACGCGCCGTGGCCCAGCGGGTGGGCCAGGACCTTGTCCCGGGCGCGCTGGCCCGGCTCGGGCGCGCTGGTCGAGAACCCGGTCTGCAGCGCCTCGAGAGACAGCGCGACGCCGGGCAACACCTGGCGGAGCTCGGCCGCGCGCAGCTCGTTACCGTCGATGAAGATCAGGGCGGTCAAGTCCGCCGACGGTACCAGCTATTCGATCACGACGCGATCGCTCGCGCCGCGGCCGAACGTCTCGGGCATGTACATCTCCTCGGCCTTGGCCGGCGGCACGACGAAGCTGCCCGGCGTGGTCGCCCGCGCGACGTAGTCGTACTTGTGGACGCCCTCCCACAGCAGCGCGGCGAACGCCTCGACCCGCTCGTCGCGCAGGTTCTGGTGCTCGTACCACGGGCCGTACCACCACCAGTACGCGCCCCGCGCCTTCTGCTCGCCCGGGTCGGTCGGGATCGGCCCGGTGGTCGCCAGCGCCGGGTTCAGCGTCTCGAACCCGGCGGGCAGCGGATCGACCAGCGCGACGTGGTAGCGCCGGTTCTCGTTGACCATGGTCAGCCGGACCCGGACCCGCGCGCCGGCCCGGACGTGCCACACCCCGTCGGCCGCCCGGGTGACATCCTTGGGATCATCGACCGCCTCGTAGCGCCGCTCGACGACGAAGCCGTAGTCGGCCGCGGCGAGCTGGAGCGACGCCGGCGCGTAGGTCATGCCGATCCGGTAGTACAGCCGGCCGGCGCCGTCCTTCTGGATCGTCAGGTCGGACTTGTCGTGGCTGGCGACGTCGGCCATCGGGATGTGGATGTCGTAGTCGTCGGTCGACCGGCCCTTGAACGCGTGGTCGCCGGCGTAATCGTTGCCGAGCCAGACCCGAGCGACAAAGTCCGGCGTGGTCTTCTCGTAGGCCTGGAAGTAGCGGTCGAGCGCGACCAGCGCGAACGTGTTCTCCTGGGTGTTGAGCCAGCGGCCGGCCTTGCGGTGGCCGAGCAGGCCGGTGACCAGCTTGGGGATCAGCTCGAGGTCCGGCTGCTCCTGGATCAGCGCGTCGAGCATCACGGCGTCGACCCGGCGGTCGCTCGACAGCAGCAGGTAGTTGCCGTCGCCGTAGCTGGTCGTGAAGTTCGCGGCACCGGCGGTCTCCGACACGTGGTTGAGCGCGTAGCGCAGCAGCGCCTTGCGCTCGTCGGCGGCGGCCGGGTTGCCGGCCAGGGTCGCGAGCAGCCAGCCATTGGCCTCGATCGGCAGCTTGTCGATCGTGGCCTGCGCGATCAGCTGCCTGGCCTTGGCGACGTCGAGATCGCCGAGGCCCTTGCGGGTGTACAGCGCGAACGCGCTGATCGACCACCGGACCTGCGGCGGGTAGTACGCCGGGTAGTTGTTCTCGATGTTGCGCAGGTAGGCCAGCGCGTGCTCGAGCACGGCGGCCGGCACCGGGAAGCCCTTGTCGCGGGCGTGGCCCAGCGCGTTGGCGACGTACACCGTCAGGTACGGCACCGATGGAGCGTTGCGATCCCAGAACG
>DASWOO010000357.1:0-6749 GCA_036404335.1 Kofleriaceae bacterium | reverse complement strand
GGTGATCGCGCCGGGCCAGATCGTGGCGCTGCTCGGGCCCAACGGCGCCGGCAAGTCGACGACGATCGACATGCTGCTCGGGCTGGCCCGGCCCGATCGCGGCACGGCGCGGCTGTTCGGGCTGACGCCCGAGGCAGCGGTCGCTGGTGGCCGGGTCGCGGCGATGCTGCAGACCGGCGAGCTGGTGCGCGACCTGTCGGTGCGCGAGCTGGTGACGATGATGGCGGCGATGTACCCGCGGCCGCGCCGGGTCGACGACGTGCTGCGCGAGACCGGCCTGGTCGAGATCGCCGAGCAGCGGACGCAGCGGCTGTCGGGCGGCCAGGCGCAGCGGGTGCGGTTCGCGACCGCGCTGGTCGCCAACGCCGATCTGCTGGTGTTCGACGAGCCGACGGTCGGCATGGACGTCGAGGCGCGCCGCGAGTTCTGGGCGGCGATCCGCGGCACCGCGGCGCAGGGCAAGACCGTCGTGTTCGCCACGCACTACCTCGAGGAGGCCGACGCCTACGCCGACCGGATCGTGCTGGTCGCGCGCGGCCAGGTGATCGCCGACGGCCCGGCGAGCGAGATCAAGGCGCGGGTCGGGACGCGGATGATCAAGGCGAGCCTGCCGGGGGTCGAGCTCGCCGAGCTCGCGCGCCTGCCGGGCGTGTCCGGGGTCGAGCGCCGCGGCGACGACGTCGTGCTCGCCTGCAGCGACTCCGACCGGGCGATCCGCGCGCTGGTCGCGACCTACGCCGCCGCCAGGAACCTCGAGGTCACCGGCGCGCGGCTCGAGGACGCGTTCATCGCCCTGACCGCGCCCGCGCCCACCACCACGCACGAAAGGCTCTCCGCATGACCGCGCTCGCCTACACCCGCTTCGAGCTGCTGCGCACGTTCCGCAACCGCCGGTTCTTCATCCTGTCGATCGCGTTCCCGCTCGGCATCTACCTGCTCACCGCGGTGCCGAGCCGCCACGACGACAACCTCGCCGGCACCGGCATCCCGGCGCCGCTCTATCTCATGGTCGGCCTGGTCGCGTTCGGCACGATGGCCGCGATGCTGTCGAGCGGCACGCGGATCGCCGCGGAGCGGGTGTCGGGCTGGACCCGGCAGCTGCGACTGACCCCGCTGCCCGCCGGCGCGTACCTGCGCAGCAAGCTCGCGACCGGTTACCTGACCTCGATGCTGACCATGGCGCTGCTGTTCGCGGCCGGGCTCGCGCTCGGCATCCAGCTGCCGCTGACCGCGTGGCTGCAGATGGCCGGGCTCGTGCTGATCGCGCTGATCCCGTTCGCCGCGTTCGGGATCTGGCTCGGCCACGTGGTCAGCCCCGATGCCGTCGCGCCCGCGGTCGGCGCGACCACCGCCGCGCTGTCGTTCGTGTCCGGCGCGTGGTTCCCGCTCGGCCACGGCTTGCTCGAGGACGTCGCCCGCAACCTGCCGTCGTACTGGCTGGTCCAGGCCAGCCGGGTCGGGCTGTCCGGCACCGCGTGGCCGGCGCAGGGCTGGGTCGTCGTGCTCGCGTGGAGCCTGGGGCTCGGCGCGCTCGCCGCCCGCGCCTATCGCCGCAACACCCAGCGCGTCTGATCCCGCTACACTGGAAGTCGCATGGCCGCCCCGCTTGCCAGCTGCGATGATCGCCCGGCGGCGCCGTCCGAGCCGCGCCCCGCCGCGATCTACGCGTTCCTCGTCGGGCTGATCGCGCCGATCGGCGACCTCGCCGCCGGTCACACCCAACACCTTGCCGCCGCGATCGCCGCGCTGGTCGCGTTCGTCGCGTGCTTCGTCGGCTTTGTCGAGCTGCGCCGCCGCCACCGCCACCTCGGCCTGGCCCGCGCGCTGGTCGCGGCGATGACCGCGATCGCGGCCGCGACCCTGGTCGCGTTCGGCGGCGGTTGGTGGGCGCTGTTCATGTACGTCGCGCCCACCGTGGTGTCGGCCGTGCCGCTGCGCTGGGGCCCGGCGGCGATCGCCGCGTGCGTCGCCGGCCTCGCTGGCCTCGCGCTGGTCGACCACTGGCCGGCCGCCGGCGCGGCGTCGGTCGCGATGTCGATCGCCATGTGCGGCTACGTCGCGCTGCTGCTGCGCCGCCGCGGGCTGCTGATCACCGAGCTGCGCGCCGCGCACGGCCAGGTCGCCCGGCTCGCCGCGGCCGACGCGGTGATCGACGAGCGGCTGCGGATCGCGCGCGACCTGCACGACCTGCTCGGCCACAGCCTGTCGGTGATCGCGCTCAAGAGCGAGCTGGCGCGCCGGCTGGTCGCGCCGTCGCCCGACCGGGCCGCGGCCGAGGTCGCCGACATCGAGCAGATCGCCCGCCGCGCCCTCGTCGAGGTCCGCGAGGCGGTCACCGGCTACCGCGCGCGCAGCGTGCAGGCCGAGCTCGCCCAGGCCCGCGCCGCGCTCGAGGCCGCCGGCGTCGCGGTCACCACCACCGTCACCGCGCCGGCGCTGCCCGCCGAGCTCGACGACCTGCTCGCCTGGATCGTCCGCGAGGCCACGACCAACGTCGTCCGCCACAGCCGCGCCCGCCGCGCCGACATCGAGCTCGCCGAGGCCGACGGCCTGGCCCGCCTCGAGATCCGCAACGACGGCGCCGCGCCGGGGACCGAGCCCGGCGGCCACGGCCTGGCCGGGCTCCGCGAGCGCATCGCCGAGGCCGGCGGCCAGCTGACCGCGCGGCTCGACGGCGCGCAGTTCCAGGTCATCGCGATCGTGCCGCTCACCCCGGGGGCCTCCGCGTGATCCGCATCCTGCTCGCCGAGGATCAGGACATGGTGCGCGGCGCGCTCGCGGCGCTGCTCGGCCTCGAGCGCGACATGCAGGTCGTCGTCCAGGTCGCGCGCGGCGATCAGGTCGTCGACGCCGCCCGCGCGCACCTGCCCGACGTCGCGCTGCTCGACATCGAGATGCCCGGGATCGACGGCCTCGACGCCGCCGCCCTGCTCCACGCCGCGCTGCCGGCGTGCGCCGTGCTGATGCTGACCACGTTCGGCCGCCCGGGCTACCTCGCGCGGGCGATGCGCGCCGGCGTCCGCGGCTTCCTGGTCAAGGACGCGCCGGCCGCCGAGCTCGCGACCGCGATCCGCAAGGCGCTCGCCGGCCAGCGGGTGATCGACCCCGGCCTCGCCGCCGCCGCGCTCGCCGCCGGGCCGAATCCCTTGACCAGCCGCGAGTGCGAGGTGCTGCGCGCCTCCGCAGAAGGTCGGCGCGTCGCCGACATCGCCGCACGGCTGCAGCTGTCCGAGGGCACGGTGCGCAACTACCTGTCGACCGCGATCGCCAAGACCGGCGCGCGCAACCGCGTCGAAGCTGCGCGGCTCGCAGCCGAGCACGGCTGGCTGTAGCTGCGGCATACTCGCGCGCGCCATGAACATGTACGACCTGACGGTGCCGCAGCTGGTCAAGATGCTCCACAACGTCGATCGCTGGATGGGGGCCGCCGTCGCGCACGCCGACAAGAAGAAGTTCGACGTCGACAACCTGGTCAAGTTCCGGCTCGCGCCCGACCAGTTCGGGCTCGACCAGCAGGTCCAGACCCTGTGCGACAACGCCAAGTTCTGCGCCGGCCGGCTCGGCGGCAAGGACTGGCCCGCGCACGCCGACACCGAGACCACGTTCGAGCAGCTGCGCGCGCGGATCGCGTCGGTGATCGGCTTCCTCGAGACCTTCAAGCCCGAGGACTTCACGGGCGCCCAGGACCGGCAGATCTCGCTGCCGTGGATGGAGGGCAAGTGGATGCGCGGCGACGAGTACTTCACCCACTTCGCGCTGCCCAACTTCTACTTTCACGTCGTGACCGTGTACGCGATGCTGCGCAACAACGGCGTCGAGCTCGGCAAGCGCGACTTCATCGGCAGCGTGCCGATGCGATCGCCGTCCTGAGCCGCTACCAGGCCGACTGGCTCGCCTGGATGAACTGATACGGATAGCCCAGGTCGAACGCCGAGGCCTTATCGAGCGCCTCGACCTGCGCCGCGCTCAGCTCGAGGTCGGCCGCCGCGAGGTTGGCGTCGAGCTGCTGCGGGTTGCGGGCGCCGAAGATCACCGAGCTGACCTGCGGCTTGGCCAGGAGCCACGCCAGGCTCACCGCCGAGGGCGTCGAGCCGGTCTCCTTGGCCACCGCGCGCACCGCGTCGATGATCTGCCAGTTGCGCTCGGTGTCGTAGCGCGCGATGCGATCCTTCTCGCCGAGCCGGGTGCCGGCCTCCGCCTGCTTGCCGCGCTCGAACTTGCCGGTCAGGAACCCGCCGGCGAGCGGCGACCACGGCAGGATGCCCAGGCCCTCGTCGCGGCACAGCGGCGCGTGCTCGCGCTCGAGGTCGCGGCACAGCAAGCTGTACTGCGCCTGCAGCGCGACGAACGCCGCGCGGTGCTGGACCCGCGACAGCCACAGGCTGCGCATCAGCCGGTACGCCGCGTAGTTCGAGCAGCCGAGGTACAGCACCTTGCCGGCGCTGACCAGGTCATCGAGCGCGCGCAGGGTCTCCTCCTCGCGCACCGTGATGTCCTGCATGTGGATCTGGTACAGGTCGATGCGATCTGTCCGCAACCTGCGCAGTGAATCGTCGACGCACTTCATGATCCGATAACGCGACGCGCCGCTCTTGTTCGGCCCGTCGCCCATCGTGAACCGGAACTTCGTCGCGATCACGAGCTGGTCGCGCGACCCGCGCTGGGCGAGCCAGTTGCCGAGCACCCGCTCGGACAGCCCGTCCTGGCCGTAGACGTCGGCGGTGTCGATGAAGTTGATGCCGGCGGCGACGGCGCGATCGAGCACCTCGTGGGCGGTCTGCTCGTCGGAGCCGGCCTTGTGCATGAACGACTTCTCGTCGGCTTCGCCGAACGTCATCGCGCCGAGGCACAGGCTCGACACCTTCACACCCGACGATCCAAGATTGCGATATTTCATTGGTGTTACCCTCGCGCGCCAGCCTAGCAATTGCGTGTTCACCTGGCTGCAGTTGGGGCCTCGCCTCCTCACCTGTCGCGTGGCCAACGTGTCGACCACGGGCAAGATCGTCAGGGGCACGCGCCGTGCAGTCGGCTGCAGGGTGCACAGCAGCCACCTGGCCGACAACGGTGAAGAGATGACCGATCTCGACCCGCCGCGCCGGCCGGCGCTGGTGCCGCCGGAGGACGACGCGACCGCGATCCGCCCGCCGCTGCCCGCGCTGCTCGCCGCCAGCGCCGGTGCGCAACTTGTGCAAGCGGATTCGCAACTGCCGGAGCGGCCGTCGCTCCGCGGGTTCGCGGCGAGCCTGCGCGGCAAGGTCGGCAAGTACCAGCTGGGGGTCAAGCTCGGCCGCGGCGCGTTCGGCGTGGTGTTCACCGCGCGCGATCCCAACCTCGAGCGCGACGTCGCGATCAAGGTCCTGCGCCCGAGCCACCTGACCAACCCCGAGATCATCAAGCGGTTCCTGCAGGAGGCCCGCGCCACCGCGCGCATCGGCCACCCCGGCATCGTGACCATCCACGACTGCGGCCGGGTCGAGACCACCGCCGGCACCACCGCGTACATCGCGATGGAGCTGTTGACCGGCGAGAGCCTGACCGAGCGGCTGACCCGGACCGGCCGGTTCACGCCGATCGCCGCGATCGAGCTCGCCCGCCAGATCGCGTCTGCGCTCGAGGCCGCGCACCGCGCCGACGTCCTACATCGCGACCTCAAGCCCGACAACATCTACCTGGTGCCGGATCCGGCGATGCCCGAGGGCGAGCGGATCAAGGTCCTCGACTTCGGCCTGGCCAAGCTCGGCGCGGGCGCGCATACCGAGGCCCAGCTGGTGTTCGGCACGCCGCGCTACATGTCGCCCGAGCAGTGCCGGTCGGCGACCAACGTCGATCACCGGAGCGACATCTACGCGCTGGGCTGCCTGCTGTTCGAGCTGGTCTGCGGCCGCGCGCCGTTCGAGGGCGACCTGCGCACCCTCGTCGAGGGCCACCAGCGCGTGACCGCGCCGCGCGCCAGCGCGCTCGCGGCCGACGTCATGCCCGCGCTCGACGAGCTGATCGCCGAGATGCTGGCCAAGGACCCGATGGACCGGCCGCAGACGATGGGCGCGGTGCAGCGCGCGCTGGTCGCGGTGCTCGAGGAGGCCGCGCCGGTGGTGACCGAGCCGACCCCGGCGCTGCCGCCGCGCGAGCCGCCGCGCGAGCCGCCGCGCGAGCCGATGGAGCTGCGGCCGACGCCGCCCGCGCCCCTGCCGTTCCCGACGCCGCCCGTGCTGCCCATGCCGCTCCAGCCGCCCGCGCCGTTCATGGCCGGCGCCCTGCCCAACTCCGGCGTCGTGCTCGTCCCCCCAACTCCGGGATTCGCTCCGCCGGTCGCGCTGGACGCCGCTGGCCCGCGCGGCGCCTGGCTCCGCATCCTGCTCGGCGCGCTGTGCGTCGCGATCGGCGCCACCGGCGGTGCCCTCGCCTGGCTCGGCCTCCGCTGACCAAACGATGACCTGAGGCCCGGTTTCCTCCGCGCGCCGCGTGAGGCATACCCCAGACACGATGGCGAACGCAGTCGAAGCCGCACAGGCCAAGGGCTGGCGACCCACCTACTTCAACGCCCTGACGATCCCGTACTGGGGCATCCACGCCGCCGCGATCATCGGCGTCGTGCTGACCGGGTTCTCGTGGACCGGCCTGGGCCTGTGCCTGGGATGCTACGGCGTGCGCATGTTCTTCGTGACCGGCGCGTACCACCGCTACTTCTCGCACCGCAGCTACAAGACCTCGCGCTGGTTTCAATTCGTGCTCGGGCTCGGCGCGAC
>DASWOO010000356.1:0-5243 GCA_036404335.1 Kofleriaceae bacterium | reverse complement strand
GCGCCGTGCAGACCGTCGCCGTCGTTGACCGTCAGCACGACGTCGAGGTTGGGCAGCCCGGTCACCGCGACCGTGACGATCCGCCGGCTGGCCGCGGGCCACGGCACGACGTAGACGTCGCGGTCGGGCTCGGTCGTCGAGTGGCGCTTGCCGAGGTAGCCGGTGACCGGCACGCCGGCGGCGATCCGGTTGGCCTGGGTCAGCTCGTCGTTGGGCTCGCGCTCCTCGCCCAGGCTCGGCGGCTCGCGCGACAGCAGCACCGCGCCGGCGGCGATCGCGCCGGCGACGATCACGCCGGTGCCGCCGAGCAGCACCAGCCGCTGGCGCTTGAGGCTGCGCTCGAACGCGTCGATGTCGGACCGCCGCAGCCGCAGATCGCTCGGGTGTTCGTCCTCGGTGAACACCAGCGCGCTGACCGGCAGCGAGCGCGCCCCCGGCCGCGAGCCGCCCGCCGTGGTGTCGTGCACGGTCTCGCTGTAGACCTCCTCGATCGCCTCGGCGAGCTCGGCCGCGCTCTGCCACCGCGCCGCCGGATCGCGGGCCAGCGCCTTGCGGCAGAGGTGATCGACCGCCGGCGGGATCGCCTGGCGGGGCGCGCGCATCGACGGCGCGTCGGCCGACGCGGTCAGGTGCTTGGTCAGCACGCCGACCGCGGTCGTGCCGGAGTAGAGGTGCTCGCCGGTCAGCAGCTCGAACATCAGCGCGCCGAACGAGTAGATGTCGGTGCGCGCGTCGACCTCCTCGCCGCGGATCTGCTCGGGCGCCATGAAGTACGGCGTGCCGACGATCGCGTTGCGCTCGGTCTCGCGGCTCGGCAGCCCGCGCTGGTCGAGCTTGGCCAGGCCGAAGTCGAGGACCTTGGCGTAGTCGCGGCCGCGCGTGGTCCGCGTGATCAGCACGTTCTCCGGCTTGAGATCGCGGTGGACGATGCCGAGCTCGTGCGCCTCCTGCAGCGCGCCGGCGATCTGCGCGAGCAGCGGGGCGCAGCGCGGCCACGGGATCGGCCCGTCGCGGCTGATGATCCGCGCGAGGTCGAGGCCGCGGACGTACTCCATGATCAGGTACAGCGCGCCGCTGGCCGTGCCGAAGTCGAACACCTGCACGGTGTGCGGGTGGTGCAGCTTGCTGACCGCGGCGGCCTCGCGCTCGAACCGCTGGATCACGTCCGGGTCGTCGGCGAGGTCGCGGTGCAGCACCTTCATCGCCGCGATCTTGCCCATCCGCAGGTGCTCGACCCGGTAGACCACGCCCATGCCGCCGCGGCCGATGACCTCGAGCACGCGGTAGCGGCCGTCGACGGTCTGACCGAGCCACGCGCGGTTCGAATCGCTCAGCCGGCGATCGCCCGCGCTGGGCTCGGCGGCGGCGATGATCGCGTCGGCCGCGATCTGCGAGCTGGTGCCGGCCTCGGCCGGCGGCATGTCCGCGCCGCACGCCGCGCAGAACTTGCTCGGCTCGTCGAACGCGCTGCGGCACCGAGGGCACTCGAAGCTCATCGCCGCCGCCGATCATAGCACCGCGGTGCTACTTGCCGTCCTCGATCGGCCTCCAGGTCCAGGCATTGCCATGCACCGTGAGCACGCCCGCCGAGGCGGCGCGGCGCGGGCCCGGCAGCCGGGGCGTCGCGTCGCTCGGCCCCGGCGAGATCGACACCGCGGCGGCGTCGCGGTTGCCGGTCCGCGCCGGCGACGCCTCGCCCGCGCCGCCGTGCAGCGCGAGGTCGAGCTCCTGGCCCGCCCCGGCGGTGAGCGCGAGGTCGCCGGTCGGCTCGCCGCTGGCGTCGACGCCGCGCGGCGCCTCGGCCGAGGCCAGGATCCGCAGCCCCGGGCGCGGCGTCAGGTCGGTGAGCGCGGCGGTGACATCGTCGCCGCGGTAGCTACAGCCCTCGCTGCCCGCGACCAGCCGGCTGGCCGCGCCGGCGCCGGGCACCAGCGCGATGGTCGCGCCGGGCAGCTCGACCCGGTGGATCAGCCGGCCGTCGAGCACGATCAGCCCGCGCTGCCGCCCGGCGGCGATCGCCTCGCCCTGGCCGGCGGCGGGCTCGAGATCGCCGGGCAGGGCGACCACCGGCCAGGTCGCGCGATCGGCGAGCGCGGCGTACACCGCCTCGAGCTCGGCCCGGCTCGCGCCCATGCCGCCGAGCGCCAGCACGACGTCGACCTTGCCCAGCTTGCCGCGCAGCCGGCCGAGCGCGGCCAGGGTCGCCGGGGCGCTGCCCGCCGC
This sequence comes from Kofleriaceae bacterium, assembly GCA_036404335.1. Taxonomy (GTDB): domain Bacteria; phylum Myxococcota_A; class Polyangia; order Haliangiales; family Haliangiaceae; genus JABFXX01. The sequence continues at coordinate 3,020 of DASWOO010000356.1, read as the reverse complement.
GTCGGCGATCACGCCGATCGCCAGCTCGCGCGCGTCGCCGCCGAGCGTGAGCGCGTGGCCCGACACCTGCCAGGTCACGCCGCCGGCCTCGAGCGTCTCGGCGGCGGCGCCCGGCGCGTCGTCGCCGCCGCACGGCCACGGCTCGCGCTCGGTGTCCGCGGCGGCCAGCGCGGCGGTCAGCGCGGGGGCGATCCGGCTGCCGATCGGCGCGGTCGGGCCGTGGCCATGGCAGCCGGCGAGAGCCAGCACGATCGCGAGGCGGGTCATTCGACCGGCCCGCCGGCCTTCTGCCACACCGCGATGATCTTCGGCGAGTACTGGTAGCGCTTGAGCACGCGGCGCGGCTGGCGATCGATCACGCGCTTGAACGTCGCCGCCGCGTGCTCGGCCCGGTCGCTCGCCAGGTCGGTCGCGCCGATCAGGATGCCGGCGTCGGCCGCGTCGGCGGCGTCGAGGTAGTCCAGCTCGCCGTCGAGCGGCCCGAGCTGCGCCGCGACCTGCGCGAAGTCGCCGTCCTTCCACGCCTGGCGCGCGGCGGGCAGCGCGCGCGCCGCCCTGGCCATCGCGTCCTTGTGGCGCTCGCGGCGCGCCTTGGCCTCGGCGTCGAGCGGCGGCTGGCGGATCGCCGCGACCCGCACCTGATAGACCGGCACCATCAGCGAGTCGCCGCGCTCGATCGTGCCCTTGTCGAGCTGGTTGTAGCGGCGCAGCAGCTCGCCGTTCTTGGCGTCGCCGTAGTACAGCCGCGAGATCTCGCCCATCGACTCGATCGCCGCCGCGGTGTGGACGATGGTCAGCGGGATCGTGATCAGCGTGCCGGCGGCGAGGCTGTCGTCGGACGACATGCCGTTGAAGTCGGCCAGGAACGTCCCGCGCCGCGCGTTCCCCAGGTGGGTCTGGGCCAGCGACTCGAAGGTGTCATCGGGCGCCGTGACGATGTCGTGGCTGACCGGCACGCGCAGCCGCTCGCCCGGCTTGAGCGGCCGCGGCCGGCTCAGCTTGTTCTCGGCCATGACATAGACCGCCTTGTTGCGGTCGCCGTAGAACTCCGCGGCGATCAGCTCGAGCGAGTCGCCCTGTCGGACCCGGTAGGCCACCGCGGTCGTGGCCGGCGCCTCCTGGGCGCGCGCCGGGTGCGCGGCCGCGAGCACCGCGGCGATGACGACCAGCCGGGCGATCACTTGCCGGCTCCGCGGGGCGCCGGCGGCGCGGCCGGCAGCGCCTTGCCGGGCGCCAGCGGCAGCTTCTCGGCCTCGAAGTCGATCGCCAGCGTCGTCGGCGCGGTGCTCACGCTCTCCGGCACGTCGATGATTCGCTCCACCGGCTGGTACCAGTCGTGGACCAGCACGACCACGTGGCGGCCGGCGTGCAGCTCGATCGGCGCGCCGAGCGGGGTCACGCCCGCGGGCTTGCTGTCGATGGTGACCGCCGCCCATGGCGACGCGTTGACCCGCAGGTAGCCGCGGCCAGGCTCGCGCGGCAGCGGCGCGTGGGCCGGGGTCGCGCTGAGCGGCGCGACGTGGATCATGCCGACCATCAGGACCAGCACGCCGAGCGTGATCGCGTGGGCGACGACGCCGCCGCGGACCACGTGGCGCGCCTGCATGTTCGGCTGGTGCAGCGCGCTGCCCAGGCCGCCGAGCGCGGCCGGGTTCAGGTACTCCTCGGCCTCGAGCTCGGTGATCACGTTCTGCGAGCGCAGAAACAGCACCAGCCGGGCGTGGTGGTTCATCTCGACGTGCTTGGCGAGGAAGCGCTCGAGCGCCATGACCATGTGCTGGGCCGAGCGCCAGCGGTCGCGCGGCTGCTTCTCGAGGCAGCGGTCGATGACGCGCTCGAGCTCGCGCGGGATCTCGGGGTTGAGCTTGCGCGCGCCGACGTGCTTCTCGAGCCGGATCTTGTGCATCGCCGAGCGCCGCTCGTCCTCGACGAACGGCTTCTTGCCGGTGACCATCTGGTAGAGCATCACGCCGAGCGAGAAGATATCGCTGCGGGCGTCGAGCTTGTCCCCGAGCACCTGCTCCGGGGACATGTAGGCCGGGGTGCCGATGCCCGTGCCGGCCTCGGTCAGGTCGCCGAAGCTGGTATCGCGGGCGATGCCGAAGTCCATGACCTTGATGCCGCCCTGGCGGGAAATCATCACGTTGGCCGGCTTGATGTCCCGGTGGACGATCCCCCGGTAGTGCACGTAGTCGAGCGCGCGGGCGACCTGCATCGCGATGATCGCCGCGGCGTCGTAGGGCAGGCGGCCGCATTTCTCGAGAAGGTCATAGAGATCGATGCCTTGCACGTACTCCATGACGATGAACAAGGCGCCGCGCTCGCGGTGGAAGTCGTAGACGTGGATGATGTTCTCGTGCTGCAACAGCGCGAGACTCTTGGCTTCTCGCTCGAACCGGGTGACGACGTTCTCCTCCATCGCCACCGAGCTCTTCAGGGCCTTGATCGCCACGGTGCGACCCAGCGGGTCCTGAACGGCGCGGTAAACCACCGCCATTCCTCCAGAAGCGACCTCTTCGACGATTCGACAATTGCCGATGCGCTCGAGCATGGGGCGGATCCGAGCGTAGCGCGGGCCGCGGAAATGGAGCCAGCCGGCGGTTCGAGATTTCGGCGGCCAGAAACAAATGCGAGATCAGGTAGTTGCGAAATCGGCGGGAGGAATTTTCGATTTTTTCGACAACGACGTTGACGCGGAGCCGTGGCGCCCGTATAAGCACACTCCCTCGACGAAACAAGTCGCGGGACGGAAAGCGAAGCCGCTCAGTGGAGCGGGGGAGCCATCTCCGTCAATCGGTCTCTGAAAACTGGATAGCAAGTCATTTTGATGATTGTGGGTTTCTGTATGTAAAGAAACCATTCCACGTCGCACGCGACCTGTCCCCCGGACGGTTGCTATCAGGCGACGTAGAGCGGGTTCAAAACTTTCTATGGAGAGTTTGATCCTGGCTCAGAGCGAACGTTAGCGGCGGGCTTAACACATGCAAGTCGAGCGAGAAAGTGGCTTCGGCCATCAGTAA
>DASWOO010000355.1:0-2479 GCA_036404335.1 Kofleriaceae bacterium | reverse complement strand
GTCGGCGCGGGCTCGTCGTGCCACAGCACGATGCCGCCGAGCAGGCCGGCGACGTTGGGCGTCACGGTCACGTTCGGCGGTAGCGTCAGCTTCAGGTGCTTGGCGTTGCCGCCGCCGAGGTAGAGCCGGCGCGGGTTCCAGATCGGCTGGACCTGCGCGATGACCTTGGCGACCCGGCGGTTCCACTTCTTCTTGCCGACCTTGTCGAGCGCCTTGGCGCCGACGTAGTCCTCGTAGGTCCGGCCGTTGCCGAACGGGTGGTGCGCGAGCTCGAGGTTCGGCACGTAGACACCGTCGTGGTAGAGCGCGCAGCCCAGGCCCGTGCCCAGGGTCAGCACCATCTCGACGCCGCGGCCCTCGATCACCCCGTAGCCCTGGACGCCAGCGTCGTTGAGCACGCGGACCGGCCGGTGCAGCTCGGTGGTGAGCGCCTTGGCGAGATCGAAGCCCTCCCACTTCTTGTGCAGGTTGGGCGCGGTCGCGGTGACGCCCTCGACGACCACGCCGGGGAAGCCGACGCTGATCCGGTCGTAGCTGCCGAGCGGCGCGACCAGCGCGAAGATCGCCGGCAGCAGCGCGTCGGGCGTCGCCGGGTGCGGGGTCTCGACCCGGACCCGGTCGGTGACGGCGGTGCCGTCGGGGCCCAGGATGATCGCCTTGAGCCCTGTGCCGCCGATGTCGATCGCGAGCGTGCGGAGCTTGCCGGCGCCGCCGCCGGCGGGCTTGTGGCGGGCAATCGTGGATTCGATGGTGGACTCGGTGGTGTTCGACATGGCGTGCGCTCGCGCCGAGGGTCTCACAGCTCGACGGTCGCCAGCCACATCACGACGCGGCACGGCACCACGGCGCGGCCGGCAAATTGCCCCGCGAGCGCCGCCCGGGCCGCGGCGGCGTCGGTCAGCTGGTAGCTGGCGCCGAGGAACCGCCAGACCTGGTCGAACGGTCCGGACAGGTCGATCACGAACCGCTCGAACCGCGGCGCGCCGCCGAACAGCGCGCGCCAGCCGGCCTCGTGGCTCGCGCGGCGGTCACCCAGCCGCGGCCCGGCCAGCGCCGCGACGTCGAGGAACGCATGAAACGCGTCGCGCTCGCCGGCGCCGCGTTCGGCGGTCGGCCCGCCGCCCAGCACGGCCGCGAACCGCCCGCCGGGGACCGTCACCCGCCGCAGCTCTCGCACCACGGCGTCCAGCTCGTCGAACAGCATGAACGCCAGGTGGCTGACGCAGGCATCGAACGCTCGGTCGGCGAACGGCAGCGCCTGCGCCCGGCCGGTGACCAGCGCGCGCTGCCCGACCCGGCGCGCCGGCGCGAGATCGATCCCCACCGCCCGCGGCCCACACAGCGCGATCAGGTGATCATCGCCGCAGCCCAGATCGAGCACCCGGTCGCCGCCGGCCACCGCCGCCGCGAGCCGCGCGTAGCTCCCCCGACCGGCGAACACCTCGGATGTGATCCCGGGACGCTCCGCGTGGAACCGGCGCAGCAACGCCTCGCGCTCGCTCACGCCGCCACGCTACCTTGCGAGGCGGTGTCATCGCGCGTCGATTCGCCGGGGCCGGCCGGGTTTGCCATGGTCGCGCTCGCCGCGTCGTCGTGGGGCACGTGGAGCCTGTTCCTGCGGCCGAGCGGCCTGCCGTCGAACGTGACCACGCCGATCGTGTTCATCGTGATGGCGCTGGCGGCGCTGCCGTTCGCGCTGCGCGGCCCGCCGACGGTGTGGGACCGCACGACGATCGCGCTGATCGCCGGCAACGCGGTGTTCGACGCGCTCAACATCCTGACGTTCTTCGGCGCGATGCAGCGCACGACGATCGCGATCGCCGTGCTGTCGCACTACCTGGCGCCGATCCTGGTCGCGGTCGCCGCGCCGTGGATCGACGGCGTGACCACGCCGCGCGCCCGGCCGGCCGCGGTGGTCGCGCTCGCCGGCCTGGTCATCATCCTCGAGCCGTGGACCGACCTCGCCGAGGGCGCGGTGCTGGGCGCCGCGCTCGGCGCGATCTCCGCGGTGTGCTACGCCGGCAACGTGTTCGTGGTCCGCCGGCTCGCCGCGCGGATCGGCGCCAGCCGCGCGCTGGCGTACCACTGCGCGCTGGCCTCGGTCGCGCTCGCCCCGCTGCTGATCGGCAGGCTCGGCGCGCTGACCGCGACCCAGGTCGCGCTGCTGGTCGGCGGCGGCGCGTCGATCGGCGCGGCGTCGGGTGTGGTGTTCGCGCTCGGCCTGCTCCGCATCGGCAGCGCTCGTGCGGCCGTCCTCACGTTCCTGGAGCCGATCGTCGCGGTCGCGGTCGGGGTCGTGGTGTGGGACGAACCCCTTCATGCGACCGCGATCCTCGGGGCCGCGCTCGTGGTCGGCGCGGGTCTCGAGGTTGCACGTAAGGCGCGGTAACATGCGCTCCATGCAGCCGCGCGTCACCATCGGGATGCCCGCTTATAACGAAGAGCGGTACATCGAAGCCTGCATCGCCAGCGTCCAGGC
>DASWOO010000354.1:0-2708 GCA_036404335.1 Kofleriaceae bacterium | reverse complement strand
CGGCCCGAGCATCGCGGTGTGATCGGCCTTGGCCATCGCCGCGGCCGCCGACGCCGACAGCGTCGGCTCGGGCAGCTTGGGCGCGACGCCGTCGACCGGGACCGCGCGCGGCACCAGGACGTGCAGGTCATCGCCGATCTGGATCGCCTGGGCGTAGCGCGACACCAGCTTGGTCTCCGGGTACTCGAAGCCGAGCTTGACGCTGAGCACGCGGGTCGCGTCCTCGCTGTCGAGCTCGACGAGCTTGACCGTGCGATCGGCCGGCGTGACCCGCTTGGCGACCGGCGCGCCGGCGATCGGGATCTGCAGCCGCGAGCGCAGCGGCAGCACCGCGGTGCGCGACGCCTTGATGTTGTGGGCGATGACCTCGACGGTGTCGCCGCGATCGATCAGCTCGAAGCTCGGCGCGCCGAGCGGCAGCGTGACCGGCGGCTTCGCGGCCTGGGCCACCGGCGCGACGGGCCGCTCGACCTGCGTGCCGAGGTTGGGCGCCAGGTTCGGCGCGATGCTGCCATGCGGCTTGTCGCCGACGGGCTCGGCATGCGCGAGCCCGGCCACCGACGTCGCGGCGACGAGCCCGATCAGCAGTCGGCGATGCGCGTGCATGTCACACGTCCTTGCCGACGATCTCGACGACCCGGATCCCGACCTTCTCGCCGACCGCGATCGCCTCGGCGCGGGCGACGAGCCGGTTATTGACCCGCACGTCGAGCGGCGCGCCGGTCGCCGTGTCAAGCGTGATGATCGAGCCCGGTCCGAGCCGCGCCGCCAGCTCGGACAGGCTCATCCGGATCCGGCCGAGCTCGACGGTGAGCTCGAGCGGCACGTCGTGGAGCAGGGCCTCGAGCGCGGCGGGGTCGAAGTTGTTGTCGTCCATGGCTTCACTCATGACTTGATTCCTTGTCCGTGGATCACGGACTCGATTTGCACCGCGAGCACGCCGCGACACACCACCGGCCGGGCCCACGCCTTGAGCGCGCCGCCGCAGTACACGGGGACGCGCGAATCGACAAAGCCCTGCAGCGTGAACGTCGAGCCGCGCTCGAGCCGGCGCAGGTGCGACAGCGGCATCCGCACCGAGCCGAGCTCGACGACGACCTCGACCTCGACGTTGGCGAGCGCGCTCGCGACCCGCTCGGCGTTGGCGCGGATCGCCGCGAGCGCGACCGGCCGCGGCACCAGGAACTCTGGCCGCGCGTACAGCTGGACCCGCCCGGTCGTCGAGCCGCCGAACGCCAGCGCGATCCGGATCACCGTCTGCGCCTCGATCAGCGACTGGACGATCGCCAGGTCGCTCGACGCCACGATCGCCGACGGGAACACTTCTTTCCACGCCGCGCCGAAGCTGTCGAGCAGCGCCCGGCCCGCCGGCTGGAACAGCCGCAGCGAGACCTGCGACGGCGGCCGCCCCGAATCGATCGCCGGCGTGGCGGCGCCGCACCGCTTGGCCGCCGCGACGTCGACGACCGCGCCGTGGATCGCGAGCACCATCTCGCCGTTGATCGCCGCGTCCTCGGGATCCTCGACCCGCATGCCCGCGACCCAGCCGCCGCGCAGCTCCTCCTTGGCGGTCGAGCCCTCGATCACCTCGGCGCCGACCACGTCGATCTGCCAGGCGCCGGGCAGGTGCGCGCGCAGCGCCCGCGTCGCCGACCGGATCCACCGCGTGCCCAGGTTGAGCAGCACCGGCCGCGCGGCCTCGGCGATCCGGTCGTCGGTGATCAGCGCGAGCCGGGTCGGCTCGTGCTCGAGCGCACCGAACGCGCGGCGAGGCGAGGTCTCGCGGATGGCGGCCTGGATGGCCTCCATCTCCAGCGGATCGAGCAGCGAGTCACTCACGCCGCTTACCGCTTGAGATCGTCGACGGTCTGCAGCATCTCATCCGCCGTGGTCACGGTCTTGGAGTTGGCCTGGAACGCGCGCTGATAGGCGATCAGCGTGACCAGCTCGGTGCCGAGATCCACGTTGGACTGCTCGAGCGAGCCCGATTGGACCGAGCCGCGCGCGCCGGTGCCCGGGGCGTCGATCAGCGGGTTGCCCGACGTCGGGCTCTGCGTGTACAGCCCGTCGCCCGAGCGGGTCAGGCCCTCCTCGTTGTTGAAGCTGGCGATCGCGACCTGGGCGAGCGCGATCTTGTCGCCGTTGTCGAAGTTGCCGGTGATCGTGCCGTCATCGCTGATCGCGATGTCGACCAGCTTGCCGCCGGCGTGGCCGTCGACGTCGAGGCCGTTGACCGCCGAGTTGCCGGCGTACTGGGTCGAGCCGGCGAAGCCGGTGCCGCCGCTGGCGATGTCGTCGCCGAACGAGAACGCGATGTTCTGGCCCGCGGTCGCGTTGCTGAAGTTGACCGGCGCGGCGTTCTGGGTCTGGGCCTGGAGCGAGCCGTTGGTGTTGAACGTCAGCGCGCCGCTGGTGATCTCGGTCGGGGTGCCCTTGGTACCGCCGCTCAGGTCGCCGCCGTCGACCATCGCGTGGTACTCCCACTGGCCGTTGCCCTGGCTGCGGAAGTAGACGTCGGCGTGGTGGGCGTTGCCGAGCGAGTCGTAGACCGTCTCGGACGTCGCGTAGTTCGAGGTCGTGTTCGGGTTGGCCGGGTCCCACGCCGCCTTGACGTCGGCGTTGGCGTCGAGGTTGAGCGTCATGCTCGACTTGGTGGTCGCGACCGGCGGGCTCTGGCTGCCGCCGAGGTGCAGGTCGCCGGCGCTGAG
>DASWOO010000353.1:0-7461 GCA_036404335.1 Kofleriaceae bacterium | reverse complement strand
AGAAGAACAAGGAGATCTCGATCGCGACGGCGCGCGAGACCAACGAGGCCCAGCGGTTCCAGCTCGAGGAGGAGAAGCGGACCCACATCGAGCGCCAGCGCGCCGAGGAGTCGATCCAGATGGCCGAGCATGCCAAGCTGCGCGCGGTCCAGGTGTCCGAGCAGGGCCGGATCCGCGAGGTCGAGGTCGAGAAGGTCCGGGTCGCCAAGGCCCACGACCTCGAGCAGATCGGCCGCAAGCGCGAGGTCGAGCTCGGCGCGATCGACATGAACAAGGCGCTCGAGACCGAGAAGCGCGGCATCGCCGACATCGTCCGGGCCCGCGTCGCGGTCGACAAGACCGTCGCGGTCGAGGAGGAGTCGATCAAGGACCTGCGCGCCGACGCCGAGGCCAAGCGCCAGAAGGGCGTGACGATCACCGGCGCCGAGGCCGCGGCCCAGGAGCTGTTCATCAAGGACATCAAGAAGGCCGAGGCCGAGCAGCAGGTCGCGCAGTCGCAGGCCAAGCGCCAGCTGATCCTCGCCGAGGCGTCGATGGAGGCCAGCGACAAGGAGGCCCGCGCGGCGATCCGCCGGTCCGAGGGCGCGCAGGCCGAGGCGGCCGCGGCGGGCCTCGCCCAGGTCCGCGTCAAGGAAGCCGACGCGATCGCCGTCGAGAAGGTCGGGCTCGCCGCGGCGCGGGTCCGCGACGCCCAGCTCCAGGTCACCGACCGCGAGGGCACGGTCCTGGCCGAGAACGTCCGGCGCAAGGCGCTGGCCGAGGCCGCGGGCCGCGAGGCCGAGGCGATGGCGATCGAGAAGACCGGCATCGCCACCGCGGTCGGCGTGCGCGAGCGGTTGCTCGCCGAGGTCGCGGGCAAGGAGGCCGAGGCCGGCGCGATCGAGAAGCGGATGGTGGCCGAGGCACACGGCCTGGCCGAGAAGGCCAACGCGATGCGCGCGCTCGACGGCTCGGCCCGCGAGCACGAGGAGTTCCGGCTGCGGCTCGACGCCGACCGCCAGATCGCGCTCGAGCAGATCAAGGCGCGGATCCAGATGGCCGAGCAACAGGCCAAGGTCATGGCCGAGACCATGGGTAACGCCGACATCAAGATCGTCGGCGGCGACGGCCAGTTCTTCGACCGGTTCGTCAAGGCGGTGTCGCTCGGCAGCTCGATCGACGGCGTGTTCGACAACTCCACCGTCGTCAAGCAGGCGGTCGGCGGCAAGCTGCCGGCCGCGCGGCTGCCCCAGGAGACCCTGTCCGCCTTGCTCGGCAACCTCATGATCAAGGCCGACGACTCGACCAAGACCAAGCTCGCGGCGCTGCTCGACCAGGCGCGCCAGCTCGGCGTCCAGGACGACAAGGTCAGCTGAGCGGCCGGCCATGGCGACCCCCACCAAGCCGGCCGAGCCCGACGCGCTCACCGGCGGCAACTACGAGGTCCTGCGCGTCCGGCTGGCGACCAGCGGCCAGGAGCTGGCGCGCCGCGCCGACGCGCTCAACGCCACGCGCAAGGCGCTGTTCGGCACCACCGAGCCGCAGCTGATCGCGACCGAGCGCGTCCGCACCGAGCACAACTGCGCCCCGGTCGACATCGTCGGGGTCGATGACTACCTGCTGCTCGGCTACAACGTGTTCCTCGGGCTCAAGTCCGAGACCAAGATCAGCGACGTGCTCGCGCTCCACCGGTTCGAGCCCCAGGCCGCCGGCGGGTTCGACACCTCGGCGGTGCCGCTCGACGCCGCGGGGCCGGGCGGGTTCCTGGCCGGCGCCGACCTGCAGCGCGACTTCTCCAACCTGTACCGCTACTACCGCGACGCCCGGCTGATCCAGCTCGACAAGCGCGACACCCAGCTGCTCGCGGTGTTCCAGGCCGGCGCGACCTGGCGCGACCGCAAGGTCCTGCGCTGGCGGATCGAGCCCGACGGCAAGATCGTCTACGTCGACGATCGCGGCGAGCGCGACCACGCGGCGCTGTTCCCGCCGGCCTACGACTTCGAGTGGATCGAGGTCACCCGCGACCACCAGGTGTCGGGCAAGCACCCGCACTACAACCTGCTCGACACCCTGTTCGTCGAGTGCGTGCACGGCGACCTGACGATCAAGGTCGAGAACAACACCGAGACCGGGCAGGGCATCTACGCCGAGCCGGTCGACGACGCCAACCAGTCGCTCGACGACGCCAAGATCTTCTACGCCCCGATCGGGAAGGGGGGCGGCCTCGTCCTCCTCAAGATCCTGCCGTTCCGCGAGACCGCGTGGCGCTACCTGGTGTTCGACACCCGGTCGCAGAAGGTGGTGCGGGCCGACGGCATCGCCCAGGGCTGCCGCGGCCTGCCCGAGGACCACGGCGTGGTGTTCCCCGGCGGCTACGTGCTGGTCGGCGGCGCGTCCAAGCAGTTCGACGGCGACGCCGCCGACTACGTGCTCGAGCGCGAGCTCAAGTCGCCCAACGGCGAGGACGTGCTCTACGTCTACTTCCGCGGCAGCGACGGGATGTACCTGCTGTACTCGTACAACCTGATCGATAAGGCGGTCGCGGCGCCGATCGCCTGCGACGGCTACTCGCTGTTCGCCGACGGCCGGATGGTCGTGCTGCGCGCGGCGGGCGAGCCGACCCGCGTCCACCCGATGCAGGTGTGGCGCACGCCGTTCACCTCGGCCGAGCACGCGGCGAGCGCGCCGACCGGCGACAGCTACCTGGCCAAGGTCGGCAACGCCGATCTGGTGCGCGGCCTGTCCGATGCGCTGTCGATCGCGCGGCTGGCGGCGGCGGACGAGCCGGTGCGCAGCACGTTCGACGACATCCTCAGCTTCGCGACCCGCGCGCTCGATCAGTTCTACTGGCTCGGCCACGCCGACGCCGGCGATCTCAAGTCGGCGGTCGCCGAGGTCCGGGCGACCGCGCGGCTGATCCTCGACGAGTACGACAAGGTCGTCGCGCTCAAGGCCGCGGCGGTCAAGGTGCTCGGCGAGCTCGAGGCGCTGGTCGCCGAGCGGCTGCGCGACACCCGGTCCGAGGGCTTCGAGAACATCGACCTGTTCCTCACCGCGCTGACCGGCCTGCGCGCGCTGCGCGGCGAGCTGATCACCAAGCAGGACGTCCGGTTCATCGACAAGGCCCGGCTGGCGGCGCTCGAGGCCCAGGTCGCGGCCGCGTTCGACCGGGTCACGACCGACTGCGTGGCGTTCCTCGCGCGCGGCGACGCGTTCGGCGACCTGGTCGCCCGCGCCGACGGCCTGGCCGACCGGGTCGGGACGCTGGCCACGGCGCTCGACGTCCGCGGCGTCCGCGACGACATCGACCAGGTCGCGCGCGGCGTCGACCTGCTCGGCAGCGTGATCGGCGGGCTCAAGATCGACGACACCACGCGGCGGACGTCGATCCTCGAGAACATCACCGACGCGTTCGGCCGGGTCAACCGGGCGCGCGCGACGATCGAGGGTCGCTACCGCGAGCTGGCGACCAAGGAGGGCCGGGCCGAGTTCGGCGCGCAGGTCAAGCTGCTGACCCAGAGCGTCGCGTCGTCGCTCGCCCAGTGCGACACGCCCGAGCGCTGCGATCAGGAGCTGACCCGGCTCCTGGTCCAGCTCGAGGAGCTCGAGGGCCGGTTCGCCGACATCGACGAGCTGACCGTCGAGCTCGCCGCCAAGCGCGACGATATCGTCGAGGCAGTCAGCGCGCGCAAGCAGCTCCTGGCCGCCGAGCGCCAGCGCCGGGCCGCCAACCTGGGTAAGGCCGCGCAGCGCATCCTCGAGGGCATCGCGCGGCGCGCGGCGCAGCTGGAGAGCGCCGAGGACATCAACGCGTACTTCGCGGCCGACGCCATGGTCGGCAAGCTGCGCGACATCACGGGCGAGCTCGCCCAGCTCGGCGATGCGGTCAAGGCCGACGAGCTCGCCGCCCGGCTCAAGGCGGCGCGCCAGGAGGCGCTGCGCGGCCAGCGCGACCGGGCCGACCTGTTCGAGGGCGGCGGCGAGCTGATCAAGCTCGGCGAGCACCGGTTCGCGGTCAACGCCCAGCCGCTCGAGCTGATGATCGTGCCGCACGAGGATGGCCTCGCCGTCCACCTGACCGGCACCGACTTCTACGAGCCGATCACCGACGAGCGGCTGACCGCGGCCCGGGCGATGTGGGGCCGCGACCTGCCGAGCGAGTCGCCGGAGGTCTATCGCGGCGAGTACCTGGCGGCGAGCCTCCTGGCCGACGCCGAGGCCGGGACCGGCGCGCTGACCCTGGCCGCGCTGACCGAGGCGGCGCGGACCGGCGGCCTCGAGGCCCTGGTGCGGACGGCGGCGCAGGAGCGCTACGACGAGGGCTACGAGCGCGGCGTGCACGACGCCGACGCGGCGCGGCTGCTCGAGCGGCTGCTGGCGATGCGCGACGGGGCGGGCCTGCTGGCCTATCCCGAGGCCGCGCGCGCCCTGGCGGTCATGTACTGGGGCAGCGAGCCCGGCGCCGAGGCCGACGCCCGCAAGCGCTGGCATCGCGCGGCGCAGAGCCTGGCGCGGCTGGCCGACGTGCTCGGCGATCGCGGCGCGCGGGGCCAGCTCGCCGGCGAGCTCGCCGGGGCGATCGCGGCGTTCGCCGGGCGGACCGGGGTGCTGGCGCCGGCCGACGCGGGGCTGGCCGCGGTCTACCTGGTGCGCGAGCTGGCGGTCGCCGAGCCGCGGTTCGTGATCAGCGGCGCGGCCACCGCGCTGGTCGACGCGCTGCATGGCGAGCTCGACGCCCGCGCGGCGCGGCAGGCACTCGACGACGATCTCGCGGCGCTGGCGGCGATGCCGGGCGAGGCGTTCGCCCTGGCGCGGGCCTGGGTCGACGGCGTGGTCGCGCGCAAGCCGGAGCTGGCGTCGGCGGCGGTCGAGGCCGCGGCCCGGCTCGCCGTCCCCGGCCTGGCGCGGGTGACGTCGAGCGCGGTGATCGAGGCCCGGGTCACCGGCTTGCTCGGCCGGCACCCGCGGATCGCCGACGGCGCGATCAGCGTGCGCTACGACGAGCTGACCGCGCGGCTGGCGCGGTTTCGCGAGACCGACGTGCCGGCGTTCCGCGCGCATCGCGCGCTGCGCAACGAGCTGGCCGATCGCGAGCGCAAGCGGCTGCGGCTCGACGAGCTGGTGCCCCACGTGATCTCGTCGTTCGTCCGCAACAAGCTGATCGACCAGGTCTACCTGCCGTTGATCGGCGCGAACCTGGCCAAGCAGCTCGGCGCGGCCGGCGCGAACAAGCGCACCGACCAGATGGGCATGCTGCTGCTGATCTCGCCGCCCGGCTACGGCAAGACCACGCTGATGGAGTACGTCGCGGCCCGGCTGGGCCTGGCGTTCGTCAAGGTCAACGGCCCGGCGCTCGGCCACGGCGTGACGTCGCTCGATCCGGCCGACGCGCCCAACGCCACGGCGCGCCAGGAGGTCGAGCGGATCAGCCTCGCGCTCGAGATGGGCACCAACGTGATGCTCTACCTCGACGACATCCAGCACACCTCGCCCGAGCTGCTGCAGAAGTTCATCTCGCTGTGCGATGCCCAGCGCAAGATCGAGGGTGTGTGGCGCGGCCGGACGCGGACCTACGACCTGCGCGGCAAGAAGCTGTGCGTGGTGATGGCCGGCAACCCGTACACCGAGAGCGGCGCGCAGTTCCGGATCCCGGACATGCTGGCCAACCGCGCCGATGTCTACAACCTGGGCGACGTGCTGACCGGCAAGGGCGACGCGTTCGCGCTGTCGTTCCTCGAGAACGCGCTGACCTCGAACCCGAGCCTGGCGCCGCTGGCGACCCGCGAGCTCGACGACGTGTACAAGATCATCCGCATGGCGCGGGGCGAGCCGGTGCCGGCCACCGAGCTGGCGTACGGCTACTCGGCGGCCGAGCTCGCCGAGATCACGGCGGTGATCCGCCACCTGTTCGTCGCGCAGGACACGCTGCTGCGCGTCAACCAGGAGTACATCCGGTCGGCGGGCCAGGCCGACGCGTTCCGGACCGAGCCGCCGTTCAAGCTGCAGGGCAGCTACCGGAACATGAACAAGATCGCGGAGAAGGTCGTCGCCGCGATGACCCCGAGCGAGCTCGCGGCGGTGGTCGACGACCACTACCAGGGCGAGTCGCAGACCCTGACCACCGCGGCCGAGCAGAACCTGCTCAAGCTCGGCGAGCTGCGCGGGCGGCTGGACGAGACGCGGGCGGCGCGGTGGGCCGAGATCAAGGCCGAGTACGTGCGCCAGCGGCGGATGGGCGGCGCGGCCGACGACCCCGTGACGCGGCTGGTCGGGACGCTGTCCGGGCTGGGCAGCGAGCTGACCGGGATCCGGGACGCGCTGGGCGCCGTCCGGCCGGGAGCCGAGCTGGGCACCCAGCTGGGCGGCGAGCTACGGGCGCTGCGCGAGACGGTGGACCGGGCGAACCCGGGGGCCGAGCTCGCCGACGAGCTGCGGGCGCTGCGCGAGGCGCTGCTGGACACGCTGGCGCGGCCGGCGGTCGACCCGCAGGCCTGGCTGGCGCCCAAGCTGGACGCGCTCGTGGAGAGCCTGCGCACGACCGCGTCGAGCGTGGCGCGCACGGCGGGGCGGGGCGGGGGGCACCCCGGGCCGGGGACCGTCCTGGATGCGCAGCTGCTCCAGCAGGTGCGCCGCATCGAGCAGAGCCTGGCGCCCGTGGTCGGCGCCGCGGCGGACCAGCGGGCCGGCGACACGCTCCTGGCCAACAAGATGGTCCAGATCATCGAGTTGCTCGAGCAGCTCGACGCCCGCCTGTCGCTGCGCTGAGCTCGCCCGCAAGCCCGCCGGCGGCCGAAAATGCGGGTCGACTGGCGCTTATCTATGCGATCCTGTCCGCATGGCCAGTAGCGATCCCGGGTAGTCAATCCGACAGGGATTTATGCCGTGGCTACCCGATCGGCTGGGATCGAGCCGGTCGCGGACCGAAATGCCGCGCGCGCACGGCCAGGCATTTCCGCATCTACCGGAAATCGCGCGGGTCTTTTCGACCTCGCGCCGGTGATCCGGCTGACTTTCGCCCGATCAGAAACCGGCTGAGTCGCGCGGTTGTGCGCGGCCCGTACTCGATCCGTGCACTTTTTTTCGCGCGGGTTTTCCGACGAGGAATCGCGCGATCGTCACGTTCGCGTGCAGATCCTGGCGATGATCGCGTTGACTCTTCGCGCCCTGCCCCTTATAAGCACACTCCCTCGACGACGAAACGGTCGGCGGGGCGGACGGAAGAGCCACTCAATGGAGTGGGGAACCCCGTGCCGAATCGGTCTCTGAAAACTGGATAGCAAGTCATTTTGATGATTGTGGGTTTCTGTATGTAAAGAAACCATTCCACGTCGCACGCAACCCGTCCCCCGGACGGTTGCTATCAGGCGACGTAGAGCGGGTTCAAAACTTTCTATGGAGAGTTTGATCCTGGCTCAGAGCGAACGTTAGCGGCGGGCTTAACACATGCAAGTCGAGCGAGAAAGTGGCTTCGGCCATCAGTAA
>DASWOO010000352.1:0-3923 GCA_036404335.1 Kofleriaceae bacterium | reverse complement strand
CTGGGCCCGGAGCCGGCGGCGCCGCTGCTGATCGTCGAAGACTTGCTCCGGGTGCGCGCGATCGACACGACCGCGCCGCGGTTCGTCGTGTACTTCGCGGCCGGCGGGCTCCTGGCGTGGGCGGCGCTCGCCGCGCTCGCGGCGCCGATCGCGTGGCCGCTGACCACGGTCGCGCTGATCACGTGCTTCGCCGCGGTGCGGATCGCGGTGGCGACGGTCAGCCTGGTCAACCGCGGCGGGCGCAGCGACGGGCCGCTCGACCGGTTGCTCGATCAGCTGGCCGCGCGGGCGCGGGCGTCGAGCGAGCCGGCGGCGATCGCGCAGCTGGCGATCGACGTCGTCGAGCTCGGGCTCGGCGTCGCGCCGGTGGTGCTGCTGGCGTCGCAGGACGACTGGGGCTGGACCGCCGCCGATGGCCGGCGGCTCGACGACGCGCGCGCGCCGGACCCGCTGCTGGCCGGCTGGCTCGCCGAGCAGCGCGCGCCGGTGTTCGCCGATGACCTCGACCGCGTGCCCGCGGATCTGCGGCCGCTGGTCGGCCAGCTGCTCGCGGCGCACGCGGCGCGCGCGCTGTTCGCGGCCGGCCACGCCGACGAGCTGCTCGGGCTGATCCTGATCCCGGCGGCGGGGCGGCGGCTGCGGATCGCGGCGATCGGCTTCCTCGATCGCGCGGCCGAGCGGCTGGCCGACGCCCTGCTCCACGCGCGGATGGCGCGGCGGGTGGCCGAGCGGGCGCGGCTGGCGCGCGAGGTCGAGCTGGCGGCGACCGTGCAGGCGGCGCTCCTGCCCGGCGCCGGGGTCCGGCAGCACGGCGAGCTCGCGGTGATCGGCTCGTGGCGGCCGGCGACGCGCTGCGCCGGCGACTTCTGGACCGCGCTGCCGCTGGGCCCGGAGCCGGCGGCGCCGCTGCTGATCGTCGTCGGCGACGTCACCGGCCACGGCGTGGCCTCGGCGATGGTCACCGCCGCGGCGATCGGCGCGTGCGAGGTCTGCGTGCGGCGGGCCGGCGCGGCGCTCGAGCTGCCGGCGCTGGTCGCCGCGCTCGATGCCGCGGTCCGCCGGGTCGGCGGCACCAGCCTGGCGATGACCTGCGCGGCGGCGATCCTCGACCCCGCCGCCGGCGAGGTCCGGTTCGTGTCGTGCGGCCACCCGGCGAGCTACCTGTGCCGCCCGGGCGAGCGCGGCGTCGAGCTCCAGGCCCTGGTCGGCCGCGGCAACCCGCTCGGCGCCGGGCCGCCCGAGGTGCCGCGCGTTCACCGCCGCCCGCTGCGCGCGGGCGATCTCGTGGTCTGGTATACCGATGGCGTGGTCGAAGCGCAGGACCCCGCCGGCGCGCCGTACGGTGACCGCCGCCTCCAGCACCTGCTGAAGAAGCTCGATCGCCAGCGCCTCGCGCCGCAGCGGGTCCACGATCTGGTCCACCGCGGGGTGGCCGCCCACCGCGGCGGCCGGCCGCTCGCCGATGACGAGACGCTGGTCGTCGCCCAACGCCTGCAGAAGGACGCCGCGCCGTGAAGCTCCGCGCGCTCAGCTACAACATCCACAAGTGCATCGGCGGCGTCGACCGGCGCTACGATCCGGCGCGCATCGCCGAGGTGATCCGCAAGCTCGAGATCGACATCGCGATGCTCCAGGAGGTCGACGGCGGGGTCAAGCGCTCCAACTTCGACCACCAGACCGACCTGCTCGCCGAGCAGCTCGGCCTGCGCTACCGCACCTGGTTCCCCAACGTCGACATCCGCGGCGGCGGCCAGTACGGCAACGCGATCCTGTCGCGCTATCCGATCATCGAGAGCTCGAACATCGATCTGTCGATCCGGTTCAAGAAGAAGCGCAGCGCGCTGCACGCCGTGCTGCGGGTCCGCCACGAGGACGTCGACCGCACGGTGCACGTCTACAACATGCACCTCGGCCTCGCCCGGTTCGAGCGCCGGATCCAGCTCCGCAAGTTCCTCGACAGCCACCCGTTCCAGAACCTGCACGGCGACACCCCGGTCGTCGTCGGCGGCGACCTCAACGACGTCTACGGCGGGCTCGGCGACTTCCTCGCCCCGGCCGGGTTCCGCGGCATCGAGCGCCGGCCGCTGACGTTCCCCGCCTGGGGCCCCGTCCGGGCGCTCGACGCGATCTTCGTCCGCGGCGACCTCGACCTGGTCCGCCTGTCGCGCTGCGACTCCGACCTCGCCCGGCGCGCCAGCGATCACCGGCCGCTCGTCGCCGACATCGGCCTGCGCGCGCACGCCCAGGCGGCCGAGCCGCACGCCAAG
Source organism: Kofleriaceae bacterium (assembly GCA_036404335.1). Taxonomy (GTDB): domain Bacteria; phylum Myxococcota_A; class Polyangia; order Haliangiales; family Haliangiaceae; genus JABFXX01. The sequence continues at coordinate 1,656 of DASWOO010000352.1, read as the reverse complement.
CCGCCCGCGCCGCGGCCTTGATCGCAACCGGCCGCTACTGCGGGCGAGGCGTCGGCGGCAGCAGCTCGTAGACCACGTTGCACAGCGCCTCGACCCGGCCCTTGGGGCCGCGCACGGCGTGGTGCGCGGCGGCGAGCAGCTTGCGGGCGCGGGCGACGAACTGCTCGAGCGGCACGAAGTTGGCGCGCGCGGCCGGCTGGGTCGCCGCGCCGGTGCAGTACTCGCTGGTCTCGAGCGCGTGCGCCGTGCGGCAGCTGATCGGCCGGACCGGATAGATCGTGCACGCGCCGTCGCGGTTGAACGCGCACATCACGCCCTTGCGCCACGCGTCGACGTGGGCCGCGAGGTAGTTCGTCGGGTCGTTGACGAACTTGGCCGACAGCTTGGCCGGCAGATCGCCGACCTGGTCGCGCCACGCGGGGTACGCGGCGCGGAACGCCGCGCGCGCCTCGGCGTTCTCCGGCCGGTCGAGCCAGCGCGCGACCTGGATCGCCTCCGGCCGGTAGACCATGATCGGCTCCTCGCAGCAGCCGTTGCAGCCGACCTTGCACGCGATCGTCATGCCCTGCGCGACGATGCTCTCGGCGCGCGCCGCGACCCCGGCGTCGACCTCTTCCTGCAGGCCGCCGGCGATCGTCGCCACGTCGGCCGGGCTGACCCGGCGCCCGAGCTTGCGGTCGCCGCTCGCGTAGCCCGGATCCGACGCCAGCTCGTTGACCAGCTCGAACAACCGGGCGTCGTCGTTGTCGCTCACCCCCGGCAGTCTACCGCACGCTGATGGGCTTGTACTTGATGCGGTGCGGCTGGTCGGCGTCCGAGCCGAGCCGGCGGTGGCGATCGGCCTCGTAGTCGGCGAAGTTGCCCTCGAACCACTCGACGTGCGAGTCGCCCTCGAACGCCAGGATGTGGGTCGCGATCCGGTCGAGGAACCAGCGGTCGTGGCTGATCACCACGGCGCAGCCCGGGAACTTCTCGAGGCCGTCCTCGAGCGCGCGCAGCGTGTCGACGTCGAGGTCGTTCGACGGCTCGTCGAGCAGCAGCAGGTTGCCGCCGCGCTTGATCATCTTGGCGAGGTGGACGCGGTTGCGCTCGCCGCCCGACAGGATGCCGACCCGCTTCTGCTGGTCCTGACCCTTGAAGTTGAAGCTCGACACGTACGACCGCGCGTTGATCTGGCGCTCGCCCATCGTCAGCTGCTCGGCGCCCTCGCTGATCTCGTCGAAGATCGTCGCGTTGTCGTCGAGCGCGTCGCGGCTCTGGTCGACGTAGCCGAGCTTGACCGTGTCGCCGACCTTGATCGTGCCCTTGTCCGGCTTCTCGAGGCCCATGATCATCCGGAACAGCGTGGTCTTGCCCGCGCCGTTGGGGCCGATCACGCCGACGATGCCGCCGCGCGGCAGCTTGAACGTCAGGTTGTCGATCAGCATGCGATCGCCGAACGACTTGGTCACGCCTTCGAACAACACGACCTCGCCGCCGAGCCGGGGACCCGGCGGGATCACGATCTCGAGTGAGGCGTCGCGGACCTCCTTCGAGGCCTCGGCGACCATCTCGTCGTAGCGGTTGAGGCGGGCCTTGCTCTTGGCCTGCCGCGCCTTGGGCGACAGCCGCACCCACTCGAGCTCGCGGGCCAGCATGCGCTCGCGCGCGTCCTGC
>DASWOO010000351.1:0-4865 GCA_036404335.1 Kofleriaceae bacterium | reverse complement strand
CTCGTCACCACTCGATGCGGTTGGCGGGTGCGGTCTTGCCCGACTCGATCGTGATCCGGACATCACGCGACGCGCCCGACGGCGCGACGGCATGAACCTTGTGCGCCCCCGGGGCGAGCGACAGCCGGACCAGCGGGGTCTCGCCGTAGCTCTTGCCGTCGATGAAGATCGTCGCGTAGACCGGCGCCGAGTCGATCGTGATGTAGCCAGGAGGCCCACCCGGCCTGGTGACCGGCGCGGGCGATGTGTGCTTTTCACCCGAAGCCGGCGAGATCTGCGCCGGTGTAGGCACCGGCCTGGGCCGCGGCGGCGGGACCACGGCAGGCTTCGCCGGGGTGGGCGCGGGCGCGGGGGACGTGATCACCGGCGCCGGACCAGGCGCGGGCACGGGGACCGGCATCGCCTGCGGCTGCGGCTGCGGCGCCGTCGCCACGACCGGCGCGCCGGGCGCCGAGACCCGCGCGTAGATCAACGCGCCGCCGCCGCCGAGCCCCACCGCGATCGCCGCGATCGCGATCGGCCGCCAGCGCTGGCCCGGCGCCGGCGGCATCGCCGCGAGCTGGCCCGACGAAACCTGCGAGACCTGCGAGACCTGCGAGACCTGCGAGCCGACGCTGGGCACCGGCGTCAGCCACTGCCCCGAGGTCGGCGGCCGCGCGACCGGCAGCTGCGCCGAGACCGGCGCCTCGTGGCGCACGATCTCGACGTCGAGCCCGATCCGCAGATTCGACGTCGGCGTGGTCAGCATCGACGTCTCCTGCCCCAGCCGCGGCCCGCGCTCCAGGTGCAGATCGAACGCCCCGCCCTCGCGCGCCACGCGGATCAGCGCCGCCTGCTCGCCGAGCTCGGCCGGGAACGACCGCGCCAGCTCCTCGCTGATCGCCGAGCCCGCCATCGGCGGCACCGCGGCCGCGATCGCCTCGCCCAGCGCGCGCGCCGTCGGGTAGCGCTGCTCGCGATCGCGCGACAGCGCGGTCAGGATCACCTCGGCCAGCGCGTCCGGGATGTCCGGGCGCCGCGCGCGCACGTCCTCGATCGGATCGGACGTGATCGCCTGGAACGTCAGGAAGTCGGTCTCGCGCCGGAACAGGTGGCGGCGCATCAGCGTCTCCCACATCACGATGCTGAGCGCGAACACGTCGGTCCGCCGGTCGACCTGCTCGCCGCGCAGCTGCTCCGGCGCCATGTACGCGTACGTGCCCTTGACCGCGCCGGTCGAGGTTCGGATCGTCGCGTCCTGGATCTTGGCGATGCCGAAGTCGAGGACCTTGACCACGCCGTCGACGGTCACGAACAGGTTCTGCGGCGAGATATCGCGGTGGACGACCTCCATCACCCGGCCGTCCGAGGTCTTGAGCTGGTGGGCGTGGTGCAGGCCCTCGCAGGCCTGGATCGCGATGCCCGAGACCAGCCGCGGCGACGGCATCGCGCCGTAGTAGTCCGGGCGGCGGAAGCACGCCAGCGGCACACCCTCGAGGTACTCCATCGCGATGTAGTAGCTGCCGTCGATCTCGCCGAGCTCGAACACCTGGCAGACGTTGGGGTGCGAGATCCGCGCGGCGATCCGCGCCTCGTCGAGGAACATCGCGACGAACTGCTTGTCGCGCGCCAGGTGCGGCAGGATCCGCTTGATGCAGACCAGCTTCTCGAACCCGGCCGCGCCGGTCAGCCGGGCCAGGAAGATCTCGGCCATGCCGCCGGTGGCGAGCCGGGCGACCAGGCCGTACTTCCCGAACCGGGTCGTTTCGGCCGACGCGGCCGACGAAGACATCGTCGGAGCATAACCGACTACAGACCGATCCAGTAGTTCGCCTTGATCATCACGACATTCTCGCTGGCCGCCCGGCCCAGGTCGGATAGATCACGCCCGAGCTGCAGCCGGCCGTTGTCAAACGCATCACTGGTCTGGCCGTGGCTCCAGATCGCGAACACCGTCGAGCCCGGCAGGTACTCCCAGCGCAACACCACGGTCGAGCGCAGCTGGCGAAAGTTGAAGTCGGGCTGGTCGAACGCGTACGTCCGGCCGCCGCGGTTCACCGAGTACGTGCCATCGACCAGGCGGGCCTCACCCGCTGCCAACATATGGAAACGATCGCGGTAGCGCTCGGCGCTCGGGTGATCGACGTCCTTGAGCTCGTCGTAGTGGCCCGACGCGATGTACGGCTGGGCATAGGCCTGCAGCGTCAGGTGCGGCGAGAACGTCCAGTTGGCGCGCAGGGTCATCGACACGTCGAACTCGTGGATCCGGGCAAAGATGTAGTGGAGGTCGCCCACCGAGTCCGGCTCCTGATCGACGTACTGCATCGGATCGTTGCGCAGGTAGATGCTCGGGCCAACGAACAGGTCGAGGTTGGACTTGGCCTGGATCGTCGCGCCGAGGTCGACGCCGCCGTCCTGGCTGCCCGAGACGAACACGTGCGAGCCGTAGGCGTTGACGCTGAACCACAGCGGCTGGCGCGTGTCGCTGGTCAGCGTCGCGTAGTAGTTGGTGATCGGGTTGAGCCGCAGCCCGGGGCCGCCGCGCATCTGGGCCATGCTCCAGATCGAGCGCTCGGCGTTGCCGCCTGCGCTGATCGACCAGTAGCTCGACAGCTGGACGTTGCCGTTGTACTCGATGCCGTAGGCGTCGAGCCTGGGCTCGAGGGTCTGGACCAGGTAGATGTCGTCGCTCGTGCCCCAGTTGAGCACGTGCTTGCTCGGCGAGTTCTCGGCGTACTGGACCAGGAAGAACGGCACGTAGCGATCGGAGTTGAGCTGGAACCCGGCGTCGTTGAGCTCGACGCCGCCGGTCCGCAGGTCGCCGCCGACGCCGACCTTCCAGTGCTCGGTGTCGCCGAGCCGGCCGACCAGGTACTTGACCGCGACGCCCGACATGCTGGTTCGCTCGGGATCGAAGTGGTGATCGGTCGCGTCGGGCCGCTGGAAGTAGTGGACGCTGTCCTCTTGGGTCGCGGCGATCGCCTCCTTGGAGCCGTGGATCCAGCTGCTGATCACATTGACGTTCGACGTCCAAGCGTTGCTCCCCCAGCGATCGCCCCAGCGGTTCTGCAGCTGGAGCCCGCCGGTGTACGCCTGATCGTGCAGCACGTCCTTCAGGTCGGCGTCGTCGAGCTGGCGGTTGACCGCGGTCGCCGACACGCCGACGGAGGTCCGGCCCTCGTCGAAGTCATGCTTGATCCGGGCGATCGCGAAGTTGGTCAGCGCCGCGACGTCGAGGTCGGCGCGCTGCGCCGGCGCGTCGGGCGTGGCCGCGGTGTAGAGGTTGGTCGTCGCGCCGCCGGTCACCGCGTCGAGCACGCCGACCGACCAGCCCGACGCGGTCTTGCCGGTCAGCTTGGCCGCGCCGTAGATCGTCGTCGAGTCCTTGGCCTTGATGTAGTCGTAGTCGACGTCGGGGATCGCCGGCGCCGCGCCAATCCGCCGGCTGTAGAACGCGCCCTCGGTGCTGTTGTCGCTGTTGCCGAGCTGCAGCTTGAACAGGTCGGCGCCCTCGAGGAAGAACGGCCGCTTCTCGGCGAAGAACAGCTCGCTCGCGGTCAGGTTGACCCTCGACGGATCGGCCTCGACCTGGCCGAAGTCCGGGTTGATCGTCGCCGAGATCGTGAATGCCGGGCCCAGGCCGTACTTGAGATCGAGGCCGAGGTTGCGCTTGAGCCCCCAGCGATCGTTGAGCGGATCACCGGCGTCGACCGGCATGCGCTGCACGCCCGCGGTCGCGTAGGGCAAGAGCTCGAGCCGGCGGCTGTCGCGCAGGTGATCGATGCCATCGACGACGCCGAACTTGCTGACGATCTGCGGCGCCGAGCGCGGCCACGGCGACCACGAGTCCTGCTCGCCGGTGCGGCCGGTGACGCGCAGGACCTGCATGCCCCACTCCTGCGCGTCGGCCGACGCGAACCGCAGCTGGCTCAGCGGGATGCGGAACTCGGCCGTCCAGCCGGTGGCGGTGATCGCGACGTCGCCGGTCCACACCGCGTCCCAGGTGTCGTCCTGCTGGCTGTCGTCGAACACGAGCATGTCGCGCTGGACGCCGGCGGCGTTGAGCTGGAACGCGTAGGCGGTGCGGCGGTCGTGGTAGCTGTCGAATGACACCGTGATCGCGTCGGCCGGGGCGTCGACGTCGCGCCGGGTCAGCAGCCGGCGGATCGCGCCGGGCTCGGGATCCTCGGCCCACACGCCGACGTAGACCGCCTCGTCGTCGTACTGCACCGCGAACCGCGTCGCGCGGGCGGGCGCCGCGCCGTCGCGCGGGAACCGCTGGACGAAGCCGGTCTGCGACGGCGCGGTCGCCCAGCTCGGCTCGTCGAGCGCGCCGTCGATCGCGATCGCGGACGTCCGCCGCATCGCGTGCGCGCGGACCGGCTCGGCGCGCGCCGCGCTCCCCGGACCCAGGATGAGGACGAGGACGACGAGCCAGCACCGATACATCGGGGCGAAGAGCCGCCAGCTAGCTCGTCGGTGGACTCGCACGCCCGCTCATCGTTACAAATCTTGAATCGACCGGGCAGTGCGACAATGAATGCGACGCCGATCGCGACGGCGTGCGACACGCCGAATTTACGAAACTGCCGATCTTTGCTGCTCGTCGTGGATCTTCGCGTGCTCGAGCAAGATCTGCGTGACCGACAGCCCGAGCTCGTCGATCCCGCCGATATCTGCCGGCGAGAACTCGAACTGGCCATCGCGCCAGTCGAGCAGCCGCATCAGCCGATCCTTGGGCACCGCGTTGCCGGTCGTGGTCTCGACCTTGAGAATTTTTCCGTTGGCGATGAACACCCGGGCCAGCTCGATGGTCCGCAGCACGAGCAGCACGCCGCTCTTGCGCTCGAACTCGAGCAGCGACAGCAGCGTGCCCATGCCGATGT
>DASWOO010000350.1:0-2601 GCA_036404335.1 Kofleriaceae bacterium | reverse complement strand
GCGCGATGACTTCGCGTCGATCCACCTGCTGACCGCCGAGGCGTACGCGCGCAACCTGGCGTCGGCCCAGCTCGGCGACCGGCTCGTCGTGCTCGTCACGCTCGAGGCGCGCGGCCTGGCGAGCCTGCGGTTCTGCTTCCGCGTCCTCGACGGGCGCGGCGCGGCGATCTGCTGCGGCTTCCAGACTGTGGTGTGCGCGGATGCGCGGACCGGCGAGGCGACCGCGTTCCCGGCGTCGTTCCTGGCCTGCTTCGAGGCGCTGCACGCGCTCGACGAGCCGGCCGGGCAGCCCGCGTTCCGCGACCGCGTGCTCGCCGGCGGCGCCCAGGCGATCGCGCTGTTCGACGATCGGGTCCGCGCCGCGGCGCGCGAGGCGCTGGGCGGGGTGGCGGTGCCGCGGATGATCGACCTCGCGCCGGTCGCGCCGGCCGCGGCGCCGGACGCCGATGCCGCGGCCGTCGACGCGCCGGCCGTGGCGCCGGTTGGCGCGCCGGTGACTGTCGCGCCCGTCACCGCGCCGGTTGTGGCGCAGGTCGCCGCGCCGGCAGCCGATGCCGCGGCCGAGGCGTGGGTGTGCTCGGGGCAAGGCACGTTCGACGCCGCGCTGCTGTCGCGGCGGATCGCCGGCGCGCCCGGCAGCCACGCCGAGCTGGCCGAGGCCGCGCGCGCCACGGCGGCGCTGTTCGGCGACGGCACGCGCGCGCTGCTCGCCGGCGACGTGGAAGCGTGCCGGGAGGCGGCCGAGCGCAACCCGGCGCTCGAGCAGCTCGGGATCTTCGTCCAGAACGTGCTCGGCGCCCGCGCGCGCCAGGCGCACGGCGCGCCCGCGGTCCTGCTGGGCCACAGCTTCGGCCAGATCGCGGCGCTCTGCGTCGCCGGCTGCTTCGATCTCGCGACCGGCGCGCGCATCGTCGCCCATCGCACCGCGGCGATCGCCTCGCTCGGCGACGACGCGGGCGGGCTCCTGGCGGTCGCGCTGAGCCGGCCCGCCGTGGCCGCGTGGCTCGCCGACCTCGCGCTCGCCGAGCTCGTCGTCGCCGGCCGCAACCACGCCGAGCAGGTCGTGATCGCCGGGCCGCGGCCATCGCTCGCCGTCCTCGAGGCCGCGCTGCGCGCCGCCTCGATCGGCGTGGCGGCGATCCGGACGCCGGCGGCGTTCCACCATCCCTCGCTGCAGCCGGCCGGCCGGCGCTGGCTCGCCGCGCTGCGCGGCCTGACGTTCGCCGCGCCGGGCTGCGCCGTGTACTCGTCGGTCGGCCGCCGGCTCGTCACCGACGGCGACGATCTCGCGGCGCTGCTGGTCGGCGAGCTCGTGCGCCCGTTCGACCTCGCGGGCGCGATCGACGACCTCGCCGACGCCGGGGTGACGCGGTTCGTCGACTGCGGCACCGCCGGCTCGCTCGAGCGGATCCTGCGGCGCGCCGGGGGCGATCGGATCACCGTCGAGCGCGTCGTCGAGCCTGATCCCGCGCCCGCGCCGGCGCCGGCGGCGCCCGAGGCCGTGCGCTGCGCGCGACCCGCCGCCGCGATCGTCGGGATGGGCTGCCTGCTGCCGGGCGGCGCCCGCGATCGCACGGCGCTGTGGCAGCACCTGGTCGATGGCGTCGGCGGCATCGTCGACCAGCGCACCATCGATCCGGCCTGGGATCACGACTTCTTCGCCGAGGTGACCACGCCGGATCGCTCGACCTCGGCGCTCGCCGGCGTCGTCGCCGACGGCGATCTCGTGGCCCCGGCCGGCCTGCCACCCGAGACGTTCGCGGCGTACTCGCGCGGCGAGCAGCTGCTCGCGGTTGCGCTCGGACAGTGCCGGCCGGGCGTCCCGTCGACCGGCCGCGTGCGCTGCCTGGTCGGCGCGACCGCCGACGGATTCGCCGCGCACGACGTCGCCACGTCGCTGATCGCGGCCGGGGTCGACCCGACCGACCCGCGGATCGCGGCGCGCCTCGGACTTAATGATCGGCACGACGCGCACGGCGCGATCGCGCGCGTCGTCCACGATCTGTACGGCGCGCGCGTCGAGGTCGTGCTGATCGACGCCGCCTGCGCGTCGTCGCTGTACAGCGTCGCGCTCGGCATGCGCGCGCTCGAGACCGGCGAGGTCGACACCGTGATCGCCGGCGGCGTGTTCGCGCCCGGCCCGGGCAACAGCTGCCTGTTCTCGCAGTTCGGCGGCCTGGCGGCCGATGGCTGCCGGCCGTTCAACGCCGACGCCAGCGGTGTCGTGTTCGGCGAGGGCGCGGCGTTCGTCGTGCTCCGCCGCCTCGACGATGCCGAGCGAGACCGCGCGCCGATCGAGGCGATCGTACGCGGCGCCGGGCTCGCCAGCGACGGGCTCAGCCCGTCGGCGATCGTCCCGCAGACCACCGGCCAGGTGCTCGCGATGGAGCGCTGCTACGCGGTCTACGGCCTCGATCCGGCGTCGATCCCGGTGATCGAGGCGCACGGCACGGGCACGCCGGTCGGCGATGGCACCGAGCTGCGCTCGCTGCAGGCGTTCTTCCAGCGCCACGCGCGCGGCCCGCTCGCGGTGCGCAGCCTCAAGGCGCTGATCGGCCACACCGGCTGGGCCGCGGGCACCGCGTCGCTGATCGCGATGTG
>DASWOO010000349.1:0-3933 GCA_036404335.1 Kofleriaceae bacterium | reverse complement strand
GCCGCGACCGCGACGTTCAGCATCCCGTCGTCCGCGCCGCTGTAGTGCGCGAGCAGCGTCACCGCGCCGGCGGACAGCCCGTCGACCGAGACGAGCCCCTGCGCGACCGCACCGCTGGCGATCGCGTTCGCGCCGGTGATGGTCAGCCCCGCATCGGCCGAGACGTCCCTGACGACGTCCGCGTTGTGCATGAGGACGACGTGGAGCCGAGCGCGCTGCCTGGTCGCCAGCTTGATGTCACTGCCGGCGCTGAACCGCAGATAGGTGCCGCTCGGCGGCGCATCGACGCTGGCGTCGCTGCCCGTGCCGGAGTCGGTGCCCGAGCCCGAGCCGGTGCTGGGATCCTGGATGCCGAGCAGGTTCGAGCACCCGACCAGCGGGACCATCAGCAGAGCAAGCCTAACGCGCACGCCCGCAGCTTAGCAGAGCCGGCCGTCTGACCCCAGGTGCGAGGCGGCGCGCGAGCGCGGGATGTGACCTACCCCGCTACCTCGCGCGCCCGCGGCTCGCTACTTGCCCTTCTTGCGCTCGATGATCCGGAAGTCGACGCGACGGTTCTGGGCGCGGCCCTCTTCCGTCTTGTTGTCGGCGATCGGCTTGGTCTCGCCGAACGCCTTGGTGCGCAGCTTCTTGGGATCGATGCCCTTGCCGATCAGGTAGGCCTTGACCGACTCGACCCGCTGCTCGGACAGCTTCTGGTTGTGGGCGTGCGTCGCGTTCGAGTCGGTGTGACCCTCGATGACCAGGCGCTTGATATCCGCGTTGTCGTTGATCACGGTCGCGACCTCGTCGAGCAGCTGCTTCGAGCGGTCGAGCAGCACGGCCGAGTCGTTCTCGAACTGCACCGTCTCGGACATCTCGATCTTCTCGAGGCCGGCCTTGGCGGTCGGCTTGGGCGGCGGCGCCGGCTCGGGCGGCGGCTCGGCGGCCTTGACCGGCTCGGGCGGCGGCGGCGGGGCCGGCGGAGGCGCGGGCGGCGCGCAGTGCATCACCGGCGCGAGCGACCAGCTGGTCGTCGGGTAGCACGCGGCCTTGTCCTGCGGGGTCGCGCACGCGACCAGACCGGCGGAGGCCACGGCCAGGAGGCTCGAACAATGCAACAGCGTCTTAGAACGCATAGGTTCCTCCCAGCACGAGCGTGCGCGCGTCCGCGTTCTTCTTCGTATAGCTGTCGCCAGCGATCAGCGCCGGGAACGAGAACGCCAGCGTGGCGGTCACGCTCTCGTTGACCGTGTAGTGCGCGCCGATCGACAGCGGCACGCGGTACAGGTCGCCCGCGTCCTCGAACGGCAGCGCCAGGCCGAGCTGCAGCGCCAGGTCGAGCTTGGGCATCACGCTGTACAGCCCGGTGAGCGGGATGTTCAGCCAGTCGCGGTTGACGGTCTGCGAGATGCCGCCGATGTCGACCGAGCGGTTCGTGATCCCGAACATCAAGTTGGGGGCAAACTCGACGGTGAGCTTGTCCTTGTGCCAGCGGCCGAGCGCGCCGATCTTGATGTCGAAGAAGAACGGGTCGTTGAAATCGCCGATGTACAGGCCGCCGTTGGCCGCCAGCGAGAAGTTCGGGCTGGCGCCGAAGCTCAGCCGGTAGCGACCCTCGAGGCCGACGTTGCCGTAGACGTCGCGGCAGCCATCGCTGGTGCCGGACAGGCACAGCGCGGAGCCGGCCGGGGAATTGCCTCCCTGGTCGCCGATGAACCCCGTCGTCCCCACGCCGCTGTGGACGAGGCCGACCGTCAGGTCATCGCTGACGCCGTACCAGATGTCCGGGCTCAGCGTGATCGGCTTGCCGACGAAGTCCGAGGTCAAGCTGATCCCCAGGTACGCGTCGAGCACGAGGCGGCCCTTGGGCAGCGTCAGCTTGTCGGGGTTTTCGGCCGAGGCCGCCGCAGAAGGAGGAGTCGCGCCGGACTCGGTCGGATCGGTGTCCGCGCGGGCGACCGAGAGCGTCGCTCCCAGCACCGCGCACACCAGCGCTGTCGTCTTTTCGAGCATTGCTGTGAAACGAATACTACATATAGTTATTCGAGGCACACTATGCGCGGGCGCGTTCTTCGTGCGGCGCCTGCGATCTGCGCGCGACCGCACACCGTCGCAGCTACTTCTTGTGCGTCAGCTGCTGGTACGCGTTGGTCGCGAACCCGCCGGCCCAGCCCGCCGCGGCGCCAAGCGGACCGCCGACGGCCGAGCCGATCTTCGAGTCCTTGCCGGTGAAGGCCTGGTAGCCGGCGTCGAAGCCCTGGCCCAGGGTCTCGCCCGCCTGGCGGCCGGCGGGCGCGGTGTCGTTGCCGGACTTGATCGCGGCGCCGAAGTCGAAGCCGCCGGTGACGGCATCGAGCGCGAGGAGGTCGACGGTGGGGAGGGTGTCCGACGAGACGATGGCGAGGTGGGTCATGTTGATGGAGTGTCTTTGAGCAACCGCCGCGCCAGGTCCACCGAGAGCGTAACCGCCGGTGATCACGAGGATCGCCGGCGGGCGGCCGAAGCTTGCCGCGAGTCGCGCGGTAGGCAAGCTGCTGCCCGGCTTTGACGGCAAGCGGAATAGCCGCTTAGGATCTCCGCGATGCATCGCAACCTGCTTGTCGTTGTGGGGATGGTGGCGCTGGGTCCGGCGGCGGCGGTCGCCCAGGCGCCCGCCGCCGCGCCCCAGGTCGAGGTGGCCGGAAACCGGGTCGAGGTCGATCACGCGCCCGTGGTCTCGACCGACGCGGTGTTCGACCCCGGCGAGTCGGCGGTCAAGGCCAGCGCGCGCCCGCTGCTCGACGCGATCGCCAAGGCGCTCGGCCGCGACCCGGCGTCTTCGGTGCTGCTCAACGTCTACACCGACGACACCGCGCCGGACAACGACCGCACCGGCAACTACGACGCCAAGCTGAGCCAGGCCCGCGCGGACGCGCTCGCCGGCTACCTCGGCAAGCGCGGCATCGCCGCCAAGCGGATCACCGCCAAGGGCCTGGGCCGCGACAGACCGCTCGCCGACAACACCAGCGACGACAACCGGGCGAAGAACCGCCGGTTCGAGCTCAAGGTCGTCGGCGAGGTCCGGCCGCCCGAGGCGTCGGACCTGGCGGTCTACATCAAGGCGATCAAGGGCAAGGGCGCGCTGACCGCGACGATCGCGACCAGCCAGGGCACCCTGCACTGCCAGCTGTTCGACGACAAGGCGCCGGCCACGGTCGCAAACTTCATCGGCCTGGCCACCGGCCAGAAGGCGTGGATCGATCCGGCGACCGGCAAGACGGTGAAGAACAAGCCGTTCTACGACGGCCTGACGTTCCACCGCGTGCTGCCCCAGTTCATGATCCAGGGCGGCGACCCGCTGGGCCGCGGCACCGGCGGCCCGGGCTACACCTTCGACGACGAGCTCGTCCCGGGCATGGTCCACAAGCCGGGCACGCTCGCGATGGCCAACGCGGGCCCGAGCACCAACGGCAGCCAGTTCTTCATCGACGAGGTCGCCGCGAGCTGGCTCAACAACAAGCACACGATCTTCGGCCAGTGCGCCGAGGTCGACGTGGTGACCAAGATCGCCGGCGTGCCGCGCGGCCGCAACGACAAGCCGAACGACCCGGTGACGATCACCAAGCTGACGATCGGCCGGGAGTAGCCGGCGTTCAGCGGGGCGAGCGCAGCAGCGTCACGAAGGCCTGCCCCGAGGCCACGGCCAGGTCGGCGTGGCCGTCGCCGTCGAGATCGGCCAGGGTCAGCTGGCTGACCGGGCCGCCGGCGGAGATCCGCGAGGCGCCGAACCCGCCGGCCGCGTCGTTGTGCAGGATGCTGACGTCGCCGCTGGTCGCGTTGCCGACCACGACGTCGAGGCGGCCGTCGCCGTCGAGGTCGCCGGTGATGACCGACGCCGCGCCGGCGCCGACCGCGAGGTCGAGCGCGGCGCCGAACCCGCCGGCGCCGGTGCCGGCCAGCACGCTGACCTGC
>DASWOO010000348.1:0-5000 GCA_036404335.1 Kofleriaceae bacterium | reverse complement strand
CGCACGTGGCTTGCACCGCGTAGCCGCCATGCGAAAGCCGAGCAAGTGGGTCATGCTCGCCGTGGTCGGTATCGGCGTGTTCATGTGCACGCTCGACTCGTCGATCGTCAACGTCAGCCTGCCGGGCATCGCGCGTCACTTCGACGTGCAGGTCGGCCCCGAGGTCGAGTGGGTCGTCATCGCCTACCTGGTCGTGATCGCCGCGCTGCTGCTGACGATCGGCCGGCTCTCGGACCGGCTCGGCCAGCGCTCGCTGTGGCTCGCCGGCCTGGTCGTGTTCACCGCGGGCTCGGCGCTGTGCGGCGCGGCCCCGGCGCTCGGCTGGCTGATCGCCGCGCGGGTCGTGCAGGGCGTCGGCGGCGCGCTGCTGATGGCGATCAGCCCCGCGATGCTGACCGCAGCATTCCCGGCGAACGAGCGCGGCCGTGCGCTCGGGCTCAACGCGACGGTGGTCGCGCTCGGCATCAGCGCGGGCCCGACCCTGGGCGGCCTCCTGACCGAGCTGGCGAGCTGGCGCTGGATCTTCTACGTCAACCTGCCGGTCGGCGTGATCGGCGTGATCGCGAGCCGCGCGGTGCTACCCAGGCCCAAGCCGGCGCAGCGCGACACCCGATTCGATCTGCCGGGCGCGGTGCTGATCGGCATGGCGCTCGCCGCGCTGACCGCCGGGCTGTCGCTCGGCAACTCGCAGGGCTGGCGCTCGCCGGTGGTGCTCGGCCTGCTTGCCGTGGCCGGCGCGGCGGCGGTCGGCTTCGTGGTCCACGAGCGCCGCCACCCGGTGCCGTTGCTCGATCGCGAGCTGTTCCGCGATCGGCTGTTCGCGTGGACGACCGTCAGCCTGGTGCTCAGCTTCCTCGCGGCGTTCGCCACCGCGTTCCTGCTGCCGGTCTACCTCCAGCAGCTGCGGCACGTGTCGCCGGCGATGACCGGCCTCCTGCTCACGCCGTTCCCGATCGTCGTCGCGATCGTCGCGCCGCTCAGCGGCCGGCTCGCCGATCGGATCGGCACGCGCGGCCTGGCCGCCGCCGGCATGACCCTCCTGTGCCTGGGCCTGGTCGCGCTGTCGGGCCTCGACGATCGCACCTCGCACCTCGGCATGATCTGGCGCCAGGTCGTGGCCGCGCTCGGCATGGGCCTGTTCCAGTCGCCCAACAACAGCGCGCTGATGGGCGCGGCGCCCGACGACCGCAAGGGCGTGGCCGCCGGCATGCTGGCGACCGGCCGGACGATGGGGCAGGCGCTGAGCGTCGCGATCGCCGGCGCGGTGTTCGGCGGCCTCGGTGGCGCGGCGGCCGGCCGCGAGTTCCTGGCCAGGCCCGGTGATCCGCAGCTGGCCGCGACCTTCGTCCACGGCTTTCGCGCCGCGCTACTGGTCAGCGCGGGGATCGCGGCGCTCGCGATCGTGACCTCGCTGATGCATGGCGCTAGACCAGCGTCGCCTGCGGCGCCACGACCAGCTTGATGAACTCCTCGCGGGTCGCCAGGTGATCGAGGAACACGCCGCGCACGCCGCTGGTCACCAGCCGGGCCTCGTGCGCGCCGACGCCGCGCGCCGCCATGCACATGTGGAGGCCCTCGATGTACACGGCCGAGCCCTGGCTCTGCAGCTGGACGTGCAGCGCGTCGGCCAGCTCGTGGGTCAGGTCCTCCTGCAGCCGCGGGCCGCGCGCGAGCAGCCGGCACAGCCGCGACAGCTTCGATAGCCCGAGCACCTTGTCGGTCGGGATGTACGCCATCGAGATCCGGTAGATCACCGGCAGCAGGTGATGCGGGCACACCCCGAATGCGGTGTTGTGCTTCGAGATCACCATCTCGGTGTACTTGGCGGGGAACGTCTTCGCGAGCAGCGCGCTCACGTCCGCCTGGACTTGATGCTGGTCGTGGACGAGCTCGTGGAAGCCCTTCGCGGCGCGCGCGGCGGTCTCGGCGAAGTTGGGGTCTGCCGTGTCGTAGCCGAGGACCCCGAGGCCTTCGATGATTTTCGTGTAGCCTTCGGTGAAGAGGGCGAGCGCTTTGGGATGGAGGTCCATGGCGTGTCCTTGTACTTCTCGAGGATCGCGGCCGTGGCAGCCGCGATGCCGAGCGTTCGTGCGTCAGCGAGCGTCACCCGCGTCAGGGCGTCGTAGCCCGGATCCGGAGACGCGACAAGCGCTGCGGGCATCGCGCCACGCACCACGGTGATCCGCAGGCGGCGGTGGGTCAGCACCTGGTCGTGGAATGCGACCGGCGTCGCATCCGTGGCGATGCCGAGCGCGGCCACCAGCTCGACCGGCGGCAGCTCCCACAGCCCGCCGAACAGGCCGCCGGGCGTGCGGCGCGCGAGCACCAGCTCGCCGGCGCGCTCGAGCCACACCAGCGTCCGCTCGATCAGCGGCAGGTCCGCCGGCTTCTTGCGCGCGGCGACGATCGGCAGCTCGTCCTGGCGGCCGGTGCGCGCGGCCTCGCAGTGGCGGGCGAGCGGGCAGATCAGGCAGCGCGGCTGAGTCGGGGCGCAGATCGTCGCGCCGAGCTCCATCAGCCCCTGGTTGAGATCGCCGGGCGCGGCGGCAGCCGGCAGCGCCTGCATCAGCGCGCCGGCCTCGGCCCACAGCGCCTTGCTACCCGCCGTGGACTTGATGTCATGATCGATCGCGGCGACCCGGGCCAGGACGCGCGCGACGTTGCCGTCGACCAGCGGCGCGCGCTCGCCGAACGCGATCGAGGCGATCGCGCCGGCGGTGTAGGGGCCGATGCCGGGCACCGCGCGCAGCTCGGCCGCGCGGCTCGGCAGCGCGCCGCCGAACCGCTCGCGCACCGCGACGGCGCCGGCGTGCAGGTTGCGGGCGCGCGAGTAGTAGCCCAGGCCAGCCCACGACGCGAGCACGGCGTCGAGCGGCGCGCTCGCCAGCTCGACCACCGTCGGGAACTTCTCCATCCACCGCTGCCAGTACGGGATCACGGTCGCGACCCGGGTCTGCTGCAGCATGATCTCGCTGACCCAGATCGCGTACGGATCGCGCGTCCGGCGCCACGGCAGGTCGCGCTTGACCTGCGCATAGTGCGCGACGATGGCCGACGCGATCGCCTCGTGACGGGGCACGCCCGGTCGTAGCACGGGAAGCTACAGCTCGGCGCGCAGCCCGGCGGTCGGCAGGACCGGCAGGCCGCGGAACGCGCTCTTCTGGGCGTAGTCGAAGCTGTAGATGTAGCCGGCCGGCGTCTGGTTGATGTAGACGTTCTGGATGTCGAGGAAGTAGGTCATCTTGGCCTTGCCCCACTGCCAGTGGCGATCGATGCGCAGGTCGAGCTCGTGGTGCATCGGCGCGCGCTGCGAGTTCACCGCGCCGTAGACCGGCTCGTACAGGTTGGTGTCGCTGTCGAACACCGCGCCCATCACGGGGGTCTGCGGCAGCCCCGAGTACAGCCGGAACCGGCCGCCGAGCTGGAACTTGCCGAACGAGTAGCTGGCGGCGACGTTGAGGTTGTGCGGCTGGTCGTAGTCGAACAGCCGGGTCTGCCCGCCGGGCTGGTCGACGCGGACCGAGTGCGAGTAGGCGTAGCTGAGCCAGGCGAACCACGGGCCGTCGTGCAGGGTCGCGAACAGCTCGGCGCCGTAGGTCGAGCCGCGGCCGTCGTTGCCGAGCATGCCGTCGGGGCTCTGGGTGATCAGCTGCGAGCGGTCGGTGTAGTACAGCGAGCTCTGCAGCTTGATGCCATCGATCGGCGCCCACGCCACGCCGCTGACCAGCTGGGTCGCGTGCTCGGGCGCCAGGTTCGGGGTCAACAGCTCGGTCTGGAACTCGGGCGGCCGGGTGTACTCGCCGGCCGAGAACCGGGCGGTGAGCTCGGGCGTGACCTGGACCGACAGCTCGCCGCGCGGCTCGAGCGCGAAGTCGTGGCCGCGCTCGTAGTCGTCGAGCCGCAGGCCGGCGGTCAGCCGGATCCGGCTGTCGAGCGATGCGGCAAACGACGTCCACGCCGCGGTGTCGGGCGTCCAGATCCCGCCGGTGAACCGGGTCGAGGTGTCCATCGGGTCGTCGGCGGACGGCGGCTGGCCCTCGCGGTGCGTGACGGGCAGGGCGAGATCGAGGTCGCTGCGCGACAGGTTGACCTCGCCGCCGACGCGCCACACCACGTCGCGCAGGCTCCCGGCCTCGCCGTAGGCGCGGCTGAGCTCGCCGCGCGCGGTCGCGCCGGGCGAGGTCACGGTCAGGTGCTGGTACATGCCGCGCTCGAACTCGGTCTGCTGATCGATGCCCGACAGCGCGAGCTCGGCGCGCCACGGGCCGTCGTGATAGTGCGCGGCCGCGGTCACCCGGGCGAACCGCGTGCGATCGTAGATGTGCGTGCTCGGGCTCGCGGTGCTGCTGGTGTACATACCGAGCGCGTCGTCGGAGCCGATGCTCGACAGGGTCAGCGACCACGCGCGCGACGGCGCGTAGTCGAGCCGCAGCTGCTCGTCGTAGTAGCGCGGCACGGTGGTCAGGGACAGGTCGAGGTTGTCGGGCAGCACCGCGGGCAGCAGCTGATCGATCACCGAGCGGCGCATCGCGATCAGGTAGCTGCCGTTCTGGAACGAGCCCTGGACCAGCGCGCCGGCGTCCGACGACGAGAGCTCGGCCTGCTGGTGGGCCTGCCCGCCGGCGCGGGTCGTCACGTCGACGACGCCCGAGGTCGCGCGGCCGAACGCGACGTCGAACCCGCCGGGGATGTAGTCGAGCTTGTCGATGGCCTCGGCGGGGATGATCGAGCGGAAGCCGATGTTGTGATACAGCATCGGGATCTCGAAGCCGTCGACGAGGATCTTGGAGTCCTGCGGCGAGCTCCCGCGGATCGCGACGCCGGCGTCGCCGAGCGGCAGCGGGAAGCTGACCACGCCAGGCATCGCGTCGAGCGCGCGGATCACGTCGTTGCCGGCGCCGGGCAGGCGCTCGAGGTCCTGGCGCGACAGCGCGGTGGCGCCCTGCGAGGCCGCCGGCGGATCCGGCGCCTTGTCGTGGACCTCGATGGTCTCCGCCGCG
>DASWOO010000347.1:0-5394 GCA_036404335.1 Kofleriaceae bacterium | reverse complement strand
GTTGGTGGCGGGCCTGGTCTTAGTAGCGGGGCTAGCCTTTGCGGCGGGTCTGGCCTTTGCGGCGGCCCGAGCCGACGTTTATTTCGCCGATGTCGCCTGCCTGGCTGGGCCGGTGGGCTTGCCGGGCATCCCCGCTCCGTGGGCCGCCGACCGGGCCGGAGCCTTGGTTGATTTCGCCGATTTCGGGGATTTCGCCGAGCTCGCGGACTTCGCGGGACGTGCCGGCTTCGCCCGGAGGCGCGACTGAGCCATGCGCAGGAGCTTACCCTCAGATGCCGCCGGGCTCGGCCGGTGCCCGGGCGCAGATCGCCGGTTACTCGTGGCCGGTCGAGACGGCGTCGATCGCGGCGGGGTCGCCCTGGGCCGGTGCAGGCTTGGCGGAGCCCGCGGCCGGCGGGGCGGCGGGTGCAGCGGGCGCGGCGGGTGCGGCGGCGGCGCCGGGGCCGGCGGGCACGCCGGGGATGTGGCCGTCGGCGACGCCGCTCGAGATCACGTCGACCTCGAGGTTGTCGTCGGGCCTGGCCGCGGCCGGCGCGGCGCTGCCGGCGGCGTCGGGCGCGGCGGCGGCGGGGACCGGCGCGGGAACCGCGGCGGCGGGCGGGGTGGGGCTCGCGTCGGCGATCGCGGCGGGCGCGGCGATGTGGCCGACCTTGCGGCGCGCGACCGGCCTGGGCGCGGGCTTGCGCACCGGCGGGGTGGGCACCGCCGCGGCGACGACCGGCGCAGGCGTCGGCGCGACCGGGACCTCGGCCGGCGCAGGCTCGGCGGCGGGCGCGGTCGGATCGGTGATCTCGCCGAGCGCGACCAGGGTCTCGGCCTCGGTGGCCTCGGCCAGGCCGTCGCCCTTGATCAGCTTCGCGGTCAGGTGCGTCGGCCGGTCGAGCGTCAGCCAGTAGCGCTCGGTCTTGTAGCCGGCGGCGAACACCTCGACGACCTCGACGATCTCGCTCGGGTTGATCTCGAGCGTCGCCGGCAGGTCGATGATCCGGCGGCGGAACGTGACGTGCGCGCCGTCGACGCCGGCCTCGATCTGGACCTGCAGCTTCCTGGGCGCGGGCGGCGCGGGGATCGCCGCCGCGGGCGCGGGCGCGACAGGCTCGGGCGCCTGGGCCACTGGCGCCGGCCGATCCTCGCCACCGCGCAGGCCGATCGCGACGCCGGCGACGCCGACCGCGATGCCGAGCCCGGCCACGCCGTACAGCAGCCACGACCGGCGCGCGGACGCCGGCGGCAGCGCGACCACCGCCATTTGATCATCGGTGTCGAGCCGCGCCTGGCGGTGCGCGAGCTCCGCCGCCTCCTCGGTAGGCTTGACCGTCGGCTTGCTCGTGCTCGCCGCCGCGGTGGCCGCAGCCTTGACGGTCGCGGCGAGCTCGGCCGCGGCGGTCGCCGAGTCGACCTGGCTGCCGCTCGCCGGCACCGGCCGGGTGATCGTCGCGCGCGCGCGGCGCAGGCCGCCGAGCTCGTTCTGCGTGCCGAACATCGCCAGCGCGGCCTCGACGTCGATCATCGTCTGGTAGCGCGCGTCGGGATCCTTGGCGAGCATCTTGTTCAGCACCAGCTCGTTGAGCCCGTGCGGCACGTCCTCGCGGCCGAGGGGCGGCGGCGGGTTGTGCACGATGCGATCGAGCAGCGCGCGCGGGTCATCCTCGTTCGAGAACGGCCGGCGCGCGGTCAGCATCTCGTACAGGATCACGCCGAGCGCGTAGACGTCCGTCCGGCGATCGACGCGCGCGGGCGCGGTGATCTGTTCGGGCGACATGTACTCCGGGGTGCCCATCACCATGCCGCGCCGGGTCTTCTCGTCCTCCTGGGCGAGGAACCGCGAGATGCCGAAGTCGAGCACCTTCACGTGATCGAGCGCTTCGTCGCGATCAGTCAGGAACACGTTGTCCGACTTCAGATCGCGGTGAACGATGCCGGCCGAATGTGCCGCGTGCAGCGCGGACGCAATTTGCTGCGCGATGCGGACGGCGCGGCGGATCGTGAATCCACCCACGCGGTAAATCTCGTCGGTGAGCAGCGCGCCCTCGAGGAACTCGAACACGATGTACGGCACGCGCTCGGGCGTGAAGCCCATGTCGGTCGACTCGACGATGTTCGGGTGACCCAGCGTGCCGGCGGCGCGCGCTTCGTTCATGAAACGCTCGATGACATCCGCGTCGGCGGCGAGCTCGCGATGCAGGACCTTGACCGCGACGCGGCGCTTGATCAGCGCGTGCTCCGCAAGGAACACCGTACCCATGCCGCCTTCGCCCACAACCTTGAGGATGCGGTAGCGCCCCTCCACGACATCCCCGATCCGTACAACTGGTTCGTGGGTACGCGTTGTCATCTAAAACACATGATTGTCGAGGACATGGCCGGCACTCAAGGATCGTTTTGAAATTCGGCGGTAGGCTATACGCCCACGATGGCGCCGAAGAAAGATCCGTTTGCCGCGCTTGAGGCAATGAGAGATTTGCTGCCTCCGGGTCAGCCAGTGTCAAAGCCTCACAGCGAGGTGATGAAGGACCTGGCCAAGGCCAAGGGTCCGCCGGCGCGCGCGGTGGTGCGGATGGAGCGGAAAGGCCGCCGTGGCAAAGAAGTTACCGTGGTCGACAAGCTCGAGCTCAAGCCGGCCGAGCTCGAGACCTGGTGCCGCGATCTCAAGCAGGCGCTCGGCTGCGGCGGCGCGGTCGAGGGCGAGCTGATCGTGCTTCAAGGCGACCTCAGGACCCGCCTGCCGGCCGTCCTGACTCAGAAGGGCATCGTCAAGGTCACGATCGGATGACACCGCTTGCTCACATTGTGCGGCGAGCTACCGAGAACGGCTGCAACCGGCTGAATGTAGTGTTCTTCCCCATGGCGACTCGGGTTGCCGGACCGGGGAAATTCGCGCCAGTGACTGGAAGAACTTGTCGCAGTTTCGAGCACTTCGACGCGGCGCGTTGAATATTCGAATGCGCTAACAAACCGCTTCTACTCGCATTCACCGAAAGCTCCGGGAGTGTCGCAGTGATGGCCCTTCGCTTGCTGCTGAAGGGACCCGCACATGCGAAACCTCTTCGCCGTCTCGACCGGACTCGCACTCCTGGCCACTGTCACCCCGGCCTGCGACACCGGCCCCGGGGCGGCCAAGGAGCCCCCGGTCCTCGAGATCACCACGCCCACCCGCGGGCTGGTCCAGGCCCAGGCCAACGCGATGATGGTCACCGGCACGGTGCTGCCGAACGCCCATGGCGACGCGATCAAGTCGGTCACGGTCAACGGCACCGCCGCCACCGTGAACGCCGATGGCTCGTTCGCCGCGCGGATCACGATGGTCGAGGGCGTGTCGCTGATCGAGACGACCGCGACCGACGCGAACGGCGGCACCGCCAGCGACACCCGGGCGGTGGCGTCGGGCGAGCTGCACAAGGTCGGCGACAACATCCCGGCGGCGGTGACCGCGGCGCTGTCCCCGGACGCGTTCGCCAAGCTGTCGCAGGCCGCGGGCCCGCTGCTGATGGGCCTCGACCTGGGCACGATGCTCAAGCCGATGCAGCCGATGCTCGACAAGGGCGGCAGCGCGCTGGGCGCCAAGGCGTACGTCGACGGCATCACGCTCGGCGGCGTCAACGTCGCGCTGACCCCGGTCAACGGCGGCATCCAGTTTCGTGCCGAGCTCGACCAGATCTCCGGCGCCGGCCACGTCGACTACTCGGTGGTGTACATCCCCGGCTCGACCGACATCACGGTCAAGGCCGCCAAGGTGGTCGTCACCGGCACGCTGAACGTCACGCCCAACGGCATGAACGGGTTCACGACCAAGGTCGTCAGCCCCAACGTGACGCTGACCAGCCCGGTGATCTCGGCGTCGGGCGTGCCGGGCGACATCCTCGGGATTCTGCCGCTCGACACGCTGCTGCCGCTGATCGCGCCGCCGATCATCGAGCTGGCGATGAACCCGCTGATGAACACCGCGCTCGGCGCGCTGGCCGGCCCGCAGGCGCTCGACGTGCTGGGCATGAAGCTCGACGTCCAGGTCGCGCCGTCGGCGGTGCAGTTCGCGTCGACCGGCGCGCTGATGACCATCGACATGAAAATGATGATCGCCGGCGCCGAGTCGAGCCCGGGCTACATCTACACCAAGAACGGCAAGCCGACGCTCGACGCCACGACCGGCTTCCAGATCGCGCTCGCCGACGACCTGGCCAACGAGCTGCTCGCCGAGCTGGCCGCGACCGGCAAGCTCGAGCTGGGGGTGGCCGTCCCGGGCGGCCTGTTCGACACGACGAAGATCCACATGACGATGCCGCCGATGATCAACGCCGACGCCACCGACGGCAAGCTGCGGCTGTTCCTCGGCGACATGCAGGCGACGTTCATGAAGGGCACGACCGCGGTCGGCCAGGCGGCGATCAACGCGCGCGTCGATCTGCAGGTGTCGCCGGCGGCGAACGGCAACAGCGTCGCGCTCACCCTCGGCACCCCGGAGATCCACATCAACGTGGTCGACGGCGTCGCCAACCAGACCGGCCTCGACGACAAGCAGCTCGCCAACGCGACCAGCGCCGTGCTGCAGGGCCAGATCGCGCAGATCGCGACCCTGCTGACCGCGGTGCCGCTGCCTGCCGTCGCGGGGCTGTCGGTGTCGAACCTGTCGGTCGGCTCCGACAGCGGCTACGTGATGATCAAGGGCGCGTTCAACTGAGCCAGGCGCTGCGAGAGCCTCGGCGAGGACAGGGCCGGGGCGGCCTGGGGCGCGAGGATCGGAAGCGCAGCGGCCTTGACCTGCTCGGCGAAGATCTGCTCGCCGCCGGAGTTATGGTCACCGCGTCACGCCCGCTCGATGACGCCGTCGACGAGCAGCGACGCCATCGAGGCGCGTAGCCAAGTTTTCAGCGGCAATGGCCGCCGTCGCACTCGAGGCCACAGTCGGCCTCGGGGGCGCAGGCGAGGCCGCAGTGGCCGCCATCGCACTCGGTGTTGCAGCTCGAGCCCGGGGCGCAGGCGGTGACGCAGTGGCCGCCGTCGCACTCGAGGTTGCAGGTGGCGCCCGGAGCGCAGGTCAGGCTGCAGTGGCCGCCATCGCACGAGGCGCTGCAGGTGGCGTTGGCGGGGCACACGAAGTGACAGTGGCCCTCGGGGCAGTCGAGGTCGCTCGCGCCCTGGGGCTCGTCGAGCTCGGCCTCGGCGTACGGGTCCTCGGGCACCGGGGCCGGCGCCGCGGGCGCGGGTCGGGCGGCGTGCGACGAGGCGCAGGCGGCGAGCGCCGCGAATGACAGCATTGCTGCCGAGCAGAGCAGGGCGGGTAGAGCGTGTGCGCGAGTCATGATCCCTCCGGGAGCCATGCGAGCCAGAGCCCCGAGCGCGCCGGCCGGTTGACACGCCCGCGTGAGGCCACCGGTGCGACAGGCAACCGCAGCCACG
>DASWOO010000346.1:0-5595 GCA_036404335.1 Kofleriaceae bacterium | reverse complement strand
GTTCCACGTGCACACGTCGATGATCTTGGTCCGGACCTGGCGGGTCAGGTGGCGGAACACCTCGAGCGGCTTGAGCAGCCCGAGCCCGACCAAGGTGTCGCCGAGCTTGCCGCCGTAGTGCGGCATCATCGCGAGCGCCATCGCCAGCTCGCCGTCGGACAGCACCGACTTGCTCACCAGGTAGTTGCCGAACAGCTCGCTCGCGACGTTGGACGAGACGTACTCCGGCTGGCCGTCGCGGACGTAGATCTCCTTCTTGATCCCGCCGACCGCGACCAGCAGCAAGCCGGTCGCGCGCGCCGTCATCAGCCGGAACAGCACGCGCAGCGGCGACGTGGTCCCGAACTCGCCGGTGTCGTCCGGCGGCTCGGCGACCTCCGACAGCACCTGCGGCGCCAACCGCTTGTCGCTGTCGGAGCCCAGCGGGATCGCCTCGGCGTGCAGATCGTCGAACGCCATCATCGCCGAGTCCTCGTGGCGGCGCGGCTCCGACGGCGGCAGGTACTCGGGCCGGTCCGGCGACGGCAGCGTGATCGCCTCGACCGCCGCGCTGATCGTATCGGCGATCGGCAGCTCGGGGATGCCGCCCTGATCGGCCTCGCGCAGGTTGCGCGTGATCGGAAACGGCGGCGGCGAGGGCCGGGGCCGCGACGGCGCCGTCGGGCGCTTGACCTGCAGCCCGGGGGGCGGCGGCGGCGGCACCGGGATCGACACCGGCGACGGTGACTGCCGCGCCGGCCGCGCGTGCACGGTATCGGCGCGCGGGTGCGCGACGTGCGACGCCAGATCGCCGACCGAGATCGGCCGCAACGAGATCACCGGGTCCGAGCCCTGCGACTGGTCGTAGCTCACCGAGATCAGCGGCATGCTGTGCTCGCCCTCGGTGATCATCGCCGGGGTCGCCGAGTCATCGGGCGACGGCGGCGCCAGCGGCGGGATGATGATCTCCGCGACGTCGTCGTGCTTGCCGCCGTTGTCGACGTCGTCGAGCACCGCGGTGCCGGCGTTGACCGTGCGGTTCCTGCGCTCGACCACGGCCTCGCGCAGCTCGCCGACGACGTCGGACACCGAGCGCGACGTCATGCGGTGGCGGTGATCGAACAGCCACTCGGCGATCGCGTCGCGGAAGTGCGCCGCGCTCTGCCAGCGCTCGTCGGGCAGCTTGCGCAGCGCGCGCCGCACGATCTCGGCCAGGTCGGGCGGGATGTCCGCGCCGTACTTGTCGAACCGCGCGAGCTTGGCGTCGCGGACCATCAGCAGGACATCGAGCTCGTTGGTCGCGGCGAACAGCCGCCGGCCGGTCAGCAGCTCGGCGAGCACCACGCCGACCGAGAACAGATCGCTGCGCGCGTCGAGGCTCTGCTCGATCACCTGCTCGGGCGACATGTAGCCGTACTTGCCCTTGAGCGTGCCGCTCTTGCTCTTGTGCGCGCGGTCCGGGTCCTGCTGGCGGGCGATGCCGAAGTCGACGAGCTTGATGTCGCCGCGCACGCTCATCAGGACGTTCGACGGCGAGATGTCGCGGTGGACGATGCCGAGCCGGGAGCCGTCCTCACCGGTCTGGTTGTGCGCGTAGTCGAGCGCGTCGAGCACCTCATGGGCGATCCACGCCGCGAGCTGCGGATCGACCCGGCGCCGCCGGCTGGCGAACTCGCGGAGCAGCGCGAGCACGTCGATGCCGTCGACGAACTCCATCGCGATGAACAGCGCCTCGTCGACCTTACCTAGCTCGAAGGTCTGCGCGATCTTGGGGTGGACGAGCCGCGCGGTCAGCTTGGCCTCGTCGATGAACATCGCGTTGTAGGTCTCGTCGTCGACGAGGTGCGGCAATAGCCGCTTGATCACGACCTTCTTTTGAAAGCCATGCTCACCCGGCGCCGTCGCGACGAACAGCTCCGCCATGCCACCCACGGCCAGCCGTTCGACGAGATGGTACCGGCCAAAGCCGATCGGGAAATCGCCCACCGCTGGCCGCAGCCTACCACCCATGATGATTGCCGTCCTGGCCGCCGGTCAGCTTCGCCGCGTCAAGAGGTAGCCGGCGCGCTCGCTCGCGTGCCCGACCGCGCTATCGAATCGATCGAAGTGCTGAAAGGATAGGCCGGCCTCCGCGGTCAGCGCCGCGGCCCGATCCCGCAGCGGCCGGCGTGAGGTCGACAGCACGACCTGCAGCGCGCTGCCCCCCGCCTGGGCGACGAACGAACGGTAGCCACCGTCGAAGTTCTTCTCACCTTGCTCGGCCAGGCCGCTGGTATCGATGATGAGGCAGGGAGCCCCGGTGCCCACCGCCAGCATCCACGCGCGCGACAATAGCGAGTCGATGATCGCGGTGCTCGGCGCGCCGACCAACAGCACCGCTGGAACTTTCGGCAATACCTCGATCACGGGAGTGCCGGCCTCGAGCTGATCCGCCTGGCGCTCGCGCAGCGACTGCATGCCGGACGACGCGAACGCATCGAGCGCGACCGTGGTCAGCCACTCGAACAGCCGGGTGAGCTCGACGATCTCCGCCGGGCTGCCCAGGCCGGCGACCGCGTCGCGCAGCTCGAACAGCAGCGCCGCGATGTCAAACCCGGTGGCGCCCTCACTGGCGAACTGTGCGCCCAGGAATGCCGCACTTCGCTCCAGCTCGCGCGCGCCCTGCCCGCCCGGCCGCAGATCCCGGGCGTCACCCGCGAACGCCACCGACAGCGCCTCGATCAGGTTGGCGACCTGGGCGGTGTGCGTCGCCGCCCTGGTCGCACGGCGGAACCGCAGCAGCGAGCGTTCGAACCGGACGAGCCAGCTCGCGAGGAGCTCGCTGGACCGGTCGCGGAGGGCCGCGGCCAAGCTGGGGTCTGCGCCTGCAGTCACGGAGCTTCATCGTAGCAAGCCGATCTCACCATCGCCATGGAATGTCGGGTGCAGGCCGCGCCGCCCAGATGTTAAGCTCCCCGTCGCGTGAAGCTGCACTCCGTGGCGCGGACCGACGTCGGTCGCAAGCGCCAGATCAACGAGGACGCGTTATTCCGCGACGACGAGCGCGGGTTCTACGTCGTGGCCGATGGCGTGGGCGGTCATAACAAGGGCGAGATCGCCAGCCGCGAGGCCGTCGAGCAGCTGCGGATGTGGGTCTACGGCGCCGATCACGAGATCGAGCAGCTGGTCACCCGGGTCCTGGCCGGCGACGACGACTGCGTGTGGGAGATCCGCCGGCTGCTCGAGAGCGGGGTCAAGAGCGCCTGCTACATGGTCTACGGCATGGCGGAGCTCGACCCCGAGAAGAAGGGAATGTCGACCACGCTGTCGGCGTTGCTGATCCGCGCGAACCTCGCGTTCGCCGTCCACGTCGGAGACTCCCGGGTCTACCGCGTGCGCGGCCCGCAGGTCCTGCAGGTGACCGAAGACCACACGCTGATCAACTACAAGGTCAAGCACGGGATGATGACCAAGGCCGAGGCCGAGAACGCCGCGGGCAAGAACGTCATCACCCGCGCCGTGGGCCACAAGGACTACGTCCAGGTCGACACCGTCGATATCGATGTCGCGCCGGGCGATCGGTTCCTGCTGTGCAGCGACGGCCTGCACGGCTACTTCGCGAGCGAGGTCGAGGTCGCCGAGCTGTGCAGCGACGGCCCGCTCGAGGAGTGCGCCGAGGCGGCGATCGGCATGGCGAACCAGCGCGGCGGCAAGGACAACATCACCGCCGTCGTTATCGAAGTGCACTCGGGCGAATAGCTGCTATCACCGACGGGCTCGTGACTCGACGGACCCGGTTTCTGCAGTCGCGCGGGGGATTCGGCGTGGTGATCGCCGGGCTCCTCGCGTGGTGGTTGTTCGGCCATGGTCGGGCGCCGCGCGACGCGCAGGCCCAGGATCCGGCGCAGGTGCGCGCGCAGGATCGCGCGTCGACCGCCGGGCTCGGCGACCAGCTCGCCCGGGCCCGCGCCGCGCGGATCCCGTTCGCCGAGCCGCCCGCGCACGGCGACGAGGTCGAGGTCTCGGGCCGGGTCGTCGACATGGCGTCGGCGGAGCCGGTGCCCGACACCGAGGTCGTGCTGCTCAGCGCGTCCGGCGAGGCGTCGGCGATCACCGATCGCGCCGGTCATTATACGATCCAGGTCCCGCCCGGCATGTACCGCGCGTACGTGCGCAGCGACCGCGTGATGTCGGTCGGCCGCCGCCCGCTCGAGCGGATCCCGGGCGAGGCGGTGGCGAGCGCGGTCGAGGCGCCGGACGAGACCGCGATGGCGGTCGTGCTCGCGACCAGCAACGTCGAGCACGTCGACCTGCCGGTGGTGCGCGCCGGCGTGATCGCGGGCGTGGTCGTCGATAGCCACCACGCGCCGATCGCCGGCGCCGTGGTCTCGGCGTACTGGATGACCCAGCTGCGCCCGGTGCTCGGCACCGACATCGCCGAGGCCGGGCCCGACGGCCGGTTCGAGCTACGCGTGCCCGCCGGGATCGAGATCCTGACCGCGTCGCACCCGCGGTTCGTGGCCTCGCCGGTCTCGGCGCCGCGGCTCACCGTCCCGCCCGGCGGCCGGGTCGAGGCGACGCTGGAGATGCGCGGCGGCTGCATCGTCACCGGCAAGGTCGTGCGCGCCGATGGCCGCCCGGCCGGCGACGGCGCGATCGAGCAGCAGTGGGGCCACACCGACAACTCGTTCAGCCCGAGCGGGCAGATCGCCGCCGACGGCACGTTCCGCTGGGTCGGCGTCACCGACGGGCCGGTCGAGCTGCGGGCGTGGCCGTGGAAGTCGCCGCCGTCGGCGAGCCAGCAGCTCGCGTGCCGCGACGGCGCGCGGTTCGCCGGCGTCGTGTTCCGGATCCCCGACGAGGCCCCGGCGCTGTCGGGCACGCTGCGCGACGCCGCCGGCCAGCCGATGCCGCTGGTCTACATGCACTTGGCGCCGGTCGACGCCGGGGCCGAGGTCGCGTCGCAGCAGGAGCGCAGCGATGCCGCCGGCAACTTCGCGTTCTATCACGTGCCGCCGGGCCGCTATCAGGTCTCGGCGGTGTCGGAGCGCGGCGTGGTCAAGACCGAGCTGCAGGCGCCGCAGGCCGGGGTAACCCTGACGTTGAGCGGCACCGGCAGCATCCGGGGCAAGGCCAAGATCCCAGACGGCACGATGCTGGTCCAGCTGCTGGCGTGCGACGAGGTCGCGGACGCGGGCACGCTGTCGGACACCCGGCTGGCCTGGGTCCACGACGGCGCGTTCCAGCTCGACCAGGTGCCGGCGTGCCAGCTGCGGCTGATGCTGTCCTACGACGGCCGCCAGCTGGTGCAGAGCATCGGCGTGGATCGCGACGGCCTGACGACGTTCATCCTCCGCGAGGGCGCGCTGCTCACCGGCCCGCGCGGCCCGACCGAGCCCGAGGAGGACGATGGCTTTGGCCATAACGTCCCGGATGGTGCGCCTGACGCCGACGACGAGAGCGGCGAGCCCAACGAGGCGACCGAGGGCGACGTCCTCGGGCCCGACAAGCTAGCGCCGGCGAACGATCATGAGTAGCCCGGCCAGCGCGACGAGCAGGCCGCTCGCGTCGCCGGTGGCGCAGCCGTCGCACGCGTAGAAGCTGGTCTTGCCCGCGCCCGACTGCGACGTGCCGCCG
>DASWOO010000345.1:0-6205 GCA_036404335.1 Kofleriaceae bacterium | reverse complement strand
GCGACGCGCCCGGCGCGGTGGTCCGCGCGATCGCGCTCGCCGATGTCGACCGCGATGGCCGGATCGACGTGATCGTGCTCGACGCGATCGCGACGGGCAACACGATCGCGGTGCTGCGCGGCCAGGCCGACGGCACGCTCGCCGCGCCGATCGCCTCGCCCGCCGCGCTCGAGCTGCCGGGCGCGGACCTCGGCGGCACGCGGCTGCTCGCGCTCGCCGACGTCGACCTCGACGGCCGGCTCGACGCGGTGGTGCCCGGCACGCGCGCCGCCGTGATCGCGATCCTGCCCGGCCGCGGCGATGGCACGTTCGGCCCCCGCGTCGACTACAAGACCGGCCCGGGCCCGACCAGCCCGATGGTCGCCGACGTCGATCACGATGGCCTGCCCGATGTCGTCGTGATGAGCTCGGCGCTCGAGGTGCTGACGGCCACCTGTCCGAGCGGGCAGTAGCGCCGCCCGAGGTGCCGGCGAAATGCTACGCTGCGGCGCGCGTGACCAAGCGGCTGGATGAGGTCCTCACCGAGCGCGCGCTGCGCTCGTTCGCGGGCGCCGCGGTGTTCGAGCGCGGCCAGCGCTACGCGCGCGATGGCCACGTCGCCAAGTGCGAGGCGAGCGGCGCGGTCCTCGACGCGATCGTGGCCGGGACGGCGCGCTACGCGGTGCGCCTCCAGGTCGACCTCGACGACGGGCTGAGCGCGAGCTGCTCGTGCCCGGTCGGCGAAAGCTTCTGCAAGCACGCGGTGGCCGCGGGCCTCGCCTACCTCGCGCGGCGGGTCGAGCCCATCGCCCAGCCCGAGCCGGTCGCCCGGCCGAGCAGCAGCGGGTTCGCCAGGCGCACCGAGCTCGAGGCGTGGGTCGCCGAGCACGAGGTCGCGCACGCGCTGTGGATGCCCGCCGACGTCCTGGTCGCGCGGCTGCCGCCGGAGCCGGCGCAGCGCTACGGCATGAAGTACGTGCTGGGCCGGCTCGCGCTGCGCGACGTGGCGTCGGCCGACTCGGCCGCGCGGATGATCGGCGTCAAGGCGCTCGAGGCGCCGGTGGTCGAGGCCGCGTTTCGCGCGCTGGTCGAGGCCGCGGCGAGCGTGCGCGACGGCTGCGCCGAGGAGCAGGCGCGGCCGGCGACGCACCCCGATCCGGCGGTCGCGCCGCTCTGGGCCCGGCTGCTCGAGGCGCGCGCGCAGCTGCGGCCGCACGCCGGCCCCCGGTCGCGGGCGGCGCGCGCCACCGGCAGCTGGCGGGTCGACGCCGCGGGCGGCGAGATCCACTGGAAGGAGCCCGACCGCGTCGTGCGGCCGTACGAGTACGGGACGATCGGCATCTTCGCGCGCCTGAGCCTGCCGAGCGGCGGCGCGGCCGAGCTGGCGTGCAGCTGCCCGGCGCCGCACGCGCGCTGCACCCACGCGCTCGCCCTGCTCGACGCCACGCTCGATCGCCTGGCCGATCCGGCGCGGCGCGACGAGGCCCGGCTGGTCGCGGCCGAGCTGATGCGCCCGGCGTGGTCGCGGCTGTTCCTCGAGCTCGACGCGCTCGAGGCCCGGGCCACCGCGCCGCCGCCGGTGATCGAGGTCTGGTGGCAGATCGAGCGCGAGCTCGGCGCGCTGACCGTGGCGCCGACGGTCAAGAAGCAGCTCAAGCGCGGCACGATGAGCACCGGGAGCCGGCCCACCGTGGCGCGGCTGCTCGACGAGCACCGCGACAGCCTGCCGGACGTCGACCGGCAGATCGCCGAGCACGTCGCCGCGTGGGCGCCGGCGGTGCGCGGCGGCGGCCGGACGGCCAGCTATCCGGTCAAGGCGTTCCAGCTGCTGGTCGGCCATCCGCGCGTGCTCGCCGAGTGGTCGGACGCGCCGATCACGGTCACCGCGATGCCGCTCGGGTTCGCGGCGCGGCCCGACGGCGAGCACATCTGCCTCGAGCCCTCGCTCGACGGCGCGCGCCTGCCGCCGGGCCAGCTCGGCGTGCTGTTCGATCAGTTCGCGCCCGGCGAGCCGCTGTTCTTCGAGGAGCCCGACCGCAACCGCTGCGTGCTGGTCGAGGTCAACGACGACGCCCGCGCGCTGTGGAACCTGCTCGCCAAGCACGGCGACGCGTTCCCGCCCGAGAGCCACGCGGCGCTGCTCGAGCGGCTGTCGCGGATGGGCGCGCGGCTGCCGCTGGTGGTGCCGCCGGCGATCAAGGGCCGCGAGCTCGCCGGCCGCGCGACCACCGTGGCGCGGCTGCGGCTCCTGCCCGACGTCACGCTCGAGCTCGAGCTGTTCACCCGGCCGGCCCCCGGCGCGCCGCTGTACCAGCCGGGCTCGGGGCCGCGCGACGTGCTGGTCGCGCAGGGCGGCGAGCGCGGCTACGTCCGGCGTCGGCTCGACGACGAGGCCGGCGCCGCGCGCGGCCGGCTCGCGCACCTGCCGATGGCGGGCGCCGAGGAGGGCCCGCCGTTCTGCTACCGGCTCGCCGAGCCCGACGACGCGCTCGCCCTGGTCGCCGCGCTCGCCCAGCCGCCGCCCGACCTCGAGGTCGAGTGGATCGACGGCGCGCCGAAGGTGACCTCGGCGGTCGGCCCCGAGGCGCTCAAGGTCTCGATCGAGCGCAAGCGCGACTGGTTCGGCATCGCCGGCGAGCTCAAGATCGAGGCCGGCCGGCTCGAGCTCGCGGTGCTGCTCGACGCCGCGCGCCGCCAGCAGCGGTTCGTGCGGGTCGACGCCGGGCGCTGGGTCGAGCTGTCGTCGATCCTGCGCCAGCGGCTGCTCGCGGTCGCCGATCAGACCTACGCCGCGCGCAAGGATCTCGAGCTGTCGCCCGGCGCGGTGCCGGCGATCCGCGCGCTGGCCGAGGCCGGCGCCGAGGTCGAGGCCGCGACCGACTGGGAGCAGCTGACCCAGCGGCTGGCGGCGTCGAGCCGGCTGCGGCCGCAGCTGCCGGCGGGCCTGACCGCGACCCTGCGCGATTATCAGGTCGACGGCCACGCCTGGCTGTCGCGGGTCGCGGCGTGGGGCGCCGGCGCGTGCCTCGCCGACGACATGGGCCTGGGCAAGACCGTCCAGGCGCTCGCCGTGCTGCTCGATCGCGCGAAGCACGGCCCGGCGCTGGTCCTGGCGCCGACCTCGGTCGCGCTCAACTGGGCGGCGGAGATCGGCAAGTTCGCGTCCGGCCTGACGCCGGTGATGTACGGCGCGTCGACCGACCGCGCGGCGACGCTGGCCAGGCTGCGCAAGAAGGACGTCGTGATCGCGAGCTATGGCCTGCTGGTCCGCGACGCCGAGCTGCTCGCGGCCACGCCGTTCGCGACCCTGGTCCTCGACGAGGCCCAGGCGCTCAAGAACGCCAACACCCGGCGGGCGCGCGCCGCGCGCAAGCTCGACGCGAAGTTCCGGCTCGCGCTGTCGGGCACGCCGTTCGAGAACCACCTCGGCGAGCTGTGGAGCCTGTTCGCGGTGATCTTTCCCGGCCTGCTCGGCAGCTGGGAGCAGTTCCGCGAGCGCTACGCCGGGCCGATCGAGCGCGCCCGGGATCCCGACGCGCGCGCCGCGCTGTCGCGCGTGCTCCAGCCGTTCCTGCTGCGCCGGACCAAGGCCGAGGTCGCGCGCGAGCTGCCGGCGCGGACCGAGATCCAGGTGCCGATCGCGCTGTCGGCCGAGGAGCACGGGCTGTACGAGACCGCCCGGCTCGCCGCGGTCGCCGAGCTCGATCGCCCGAGCAAGGGGCGTGACGAGCAGCAGCGGTTCAAGATCCTCGCCGCGCTGACCCGGCTGCGCCTGCTCGCGTCGCATCCGCGGCTGTACGACGGCCAGTCCGAGGTCGGCTCGTCGAAGCTGCGCCGGCTGCTCGAGCTATGCGACGAGCTGCGCCGCGAGGGCCACCGCGCGCTGGTGTTCAGCCAGTTCACCTCGCACCTCGCGCTGGTCAAGGAGGCGCTGACCGCGGCCGGCCACACCTATCTATATCTGGACGGCGAGACCCCGGCCGCCCAGCGCGCCAAGCGGGTCGCGGCGTTCCAGGCCGGCGAGGCCGAGCTGTTTCTGATCTCGCTCAAGGCCGGCGGCACCGGCATCAACCTGACCGCGGCCGACTACGTCATCCACCTCGATCCGTGGTGGAACCCGGCGGTCGAGGATCAGGCCACCGATCGCGCGCACCGCATCGGCCAGACCAAGCCGGTCACGGTGTACCGGCTGATCACGCAGGGCACGATCGAGGAGAAGATCCTCGCGATGCACGACGACAAGCGCGCGCTGGTCGCCGGCGTGCTCGACGGCACCGACGTCGCCGGCCGGCTCAGCACCAAGGATCTGCTGGCGCTGCTGTCCGCGACCCAGGGCGTGGCGATCCAGGACGCCGACGAGGCGCCCGAGCCGCCGCCGGCCGATCCGAGCGACGAGCTCGCCGCGGCGCGTCGCAAGCGGGCGCAGCGCACGGCGCGCGTATAGCTCACCTGGTGATCACCTGGCGATCTGGCCAGGCGCCGTAATTCGCCGCGCCGGTCTTCGCCCCGGGTTCACACCACGCGGCCAGCGTCGGCGTAGGATGCGCGCCCATGTATCAAGAGCTCTTCGGACAGATGATCCGCCAGCTGGGCCAGCTCGACGCCTGGCTCACCAAGGCCGCCGCCTACGCGACCGAGAAGAAGATCGACCCGGCGACGATCCTGGGCTACCGCCTCGCCGCCGACCAGCTGCCGCTCGTCGTCCAGGTCGGCATCGCCTGTGACACGGCCAAGCTCGGCGCGTCGCGGCTGACCGGCAAGGACGCCCCGAGCCACGCCGACAACCAGACCAAGTTCGAGGAGCTCCACGCCCGGATCCAGTCGGTGCAGGAGTACCTGCGCGGGTTCTCGGCGGGCGACTTCGCGGAGTCGGCGACGCGCAAGATCTCGACGCCGCGCTGGGAAGGCAAGACGATGGTCGGCGCCGACTACTTCCTCCAGCACACCGTGCCGAACTTCTTCTTCCACGTCACCCACGTCTACGCGATCCTCCGCCACATCGGCGTGCCGCTCGGCAAGTCCGACTACCTCGGCACGCTGACGATGCACTAGGTAGCTAGGTCGGGCAATCTGCGACCCGGACCGCGCGCGAACGAACCGGTGGTCCCGCGGGCCTCCCGATGATCCAGCGCTTGTCCGCGCCGCGGCGGTGCGCGTGGTATCGCGCCGGCGTCGTATGCAGCAGCCGACCGGTGCGCGAGCTCCGCGG
This sequence comes from Kofleriaceae bacterium, assembly GCA_036404335.1. Classification (GTDB taxonomy): domain Bacteria; phylum Myxococcota_A; class Polyangia; order Haliangiales; family Haliangiaceae; genus JABFXX01. The sequence continues at coordinate 1,017 of DASWOO010000345.1, read as the reverse complement.
CGAGCACGGCCACCGCTCGACGCGGTTCGACGCTGGCGAGCCGATCGAGCAGGCGCTCGCCCTGGCGCCCCCAGACCTGCGCCCGAGCACCGAGACGGTCGGTAACCCGCGTGCATCCCAGCGAACGAGGATCGAGCGCTCCGCGCGCGGCTCGAACAACCCGTCGACGATCGCGGCCGACCCCCTCCGGCACGAGACCTCGACCGCCATGACAGCCGGGACCATGTCCATCCATGTATATCACGCAGGGTACACAGCGCGAGACGGGGCGCCGCGCAGCGCGCCGCCGTTCACGTCGAGTTCTCGACCAGGCGGCATGCCGCTCATCACGCCAGCCGTAGCTGGCCTCGGACGGCGACGAAAGCCCGGGCGCGCGAGACATAATTTGGATCGCGGCAGCGCCACGGCGCCGTCCATCCACGCATTCGACGCGACCGGCAACACTCCGGGGATCGGACGCGATGCGACTGGATCGCGCAGGCTCGGTCTTACCGGCATGAGACCTCTTCTGTACCTGCTATTCGCAACCGGCTGCGGGCTCGTGGCGCACGTCCCGCCCGAGGCAAAAGGTGACACTGCGCTCCAGATCGAGAACTGGTACAGCCAGAAGATCTGCTGGTTTTCGATGGTGCCGCGCGGTGCAGCAGCCGCTGGCGGCAACTGGCTCGGCTATATCGGCATCGACCCCGGGCGCGTCCAGACCCTTCACGTGAAACCGGGCGACTACCGGATGCACTACGAAGCGTGCGATCGCGCGTTTCAAGCCGACCACCCGCTCCGCATCGCCGGTCCCACGTTCCTGTCGATCGGCCGACCGATGCAGACGACACCGGCGGGCTACACCGTGATCACGGTGACCGCGCGCGGCGCCCAGCCGTACCAGCAGGTGGAGTTCGACGAGCCTGCCAGCGGGACTCCATCGCAAGGCGGCGATTGCAAGGCGGTCGGCGCGCCCGCGGAGAACGATCGCGAGTGCTGCTCCGGCGATACGACCTGGCCTGCCGGCATGTCAGCTGC